>CAJAKT010000364.1 GCA_903940375.1 uncultured bacterium
AGACCGTCTTCCGAAGTAATGGCATATCCCATCCAGTCCAGCGTTCCATCCTCGTTAGTTCCTTCGACCAGCTGAACCTGCGCTTGATCCCAATTGGGATCGGTCGTGAGAGATCCCAATAAGAGATCGCGGACCGACTGAGTCTCGCTGGGGGTGAGCTGATCCCAACGCAGGAGCTGGATGCCCTGTGCCTCGAGGTCGGGCATGACGACGTCACCGAAGAGATCGGCCTGCTCACGCTGGAGCGCGTAGGCGCGCTGCCAGATGTTCTCCAGCACCTCACGCGGTGTGTAGCCGCTGGCCGCGCGGACGGCGATCCCGGTGGCGATGCGGCGCTTGAGGCCGGCGACGCGGACCATGAAGAACTCGTCCAGGTTGCTGGCGAAGATGGCGAGGAACTTTGCGCGCTCGATAACCGGCAGGGCATCGTCCTGGGCCAGTTCAAGAACCCGTTGGTTGAACGCGAGCCACGACAATTCCCGGTCGAGGAAGCGGTTCGCGGGCAGCGGCTCGTCGGCAGCAGCGGGCGTGGCGGAAGGGGCAGGCTGGATACTCACTTGGGGATAGTCCCACAGCAAGGTGAACGATGCTGCTGGGCCGTGAAAGCGCTTACCGGCGGAACAGCACGTCGGTATCCCAGCGGGCGAATCCCAGGCCCTCATAGAGGGAGATCGCGGCCGTGTTGGTGGTGTCGACGTAGAGCATGGCCTGGCTGAGATCGAGAGCGCGGAGGTGCTGGAGCCCGGCCAGGGTGAGGGCCCGGCCCAGCCCGCTGCCCCGCTCTGCCGGCTCCACTCCGACCACGTAGACCTCGCCGATGGGCTGGTGCGGGTGGCCGTCATGTGAGACGCCCCCGCCGTGCACCTTCGTCCAGTGGAAGCCGACCAGCCGGTCGTCACGCCAGGCCATCAGGAAGCCGGCATCGGAGAACCATGGCTCGCGGATCCGCAGGGCGAGGTCGTCGATGACCCAGCGGCCCTGGTCGGGCAGGTTGGCGAAGGCACGCGCGTTCAGGCTGAGCCACGCCTGCTCGTCGGCCCCGACGCGGAAGGGCCGGATGTCGACGCCGACGGGAACGAGGGGCCGCGGGAGGGGCGCGTAGAGCGACCTGCGCATCTGCCACAGCACGCGGGCCCGAGTGAAGCCCATGCTCGCGGCGAGTTCCGCCGCGCCGGCCTGCTCGCCGTGCGCCCACAACCGCATGCGACCGTCGGGTGAATGCTGGAGAAGCACCTCGATCAGCTGTCGGCCCAGGCCGTGACGCCGTGCAGCGGGACTCACGGCCAGTTCGGCACTGGGGCCGTCGACCGGGTCAGTGATGTCCAGGTGTGCGTAGCCGACGATGACGCCTGCCTCGTCGCGAGCCACGAGATGCTGGCCGCGTTCGTCGCCGCCCTGCTTCAGATGCAGCCAGACGTGCTCTGACAGTGGACGGAGTCCATCGTGGTCGGTGATGGTGTCGACAAGGGCAATGAGCGGCGCGATGGTGTCGGGATCGAGGCGCGGGCTGGCATCGATCCGGAAGGGGCCGGTCACCCGGTGCCGATCAGGGCAGGACGGAGGCGGTGTCCTCCGCGTCCGACATGGCTGCGCGCGTTGCCGCATCGGTGCCCGCGGGCACGAATCGGTAGCCGACGTTGCGGACGGTTCCGATCAGCGCTTCATGCTCGATACCGAGCTTGGCCCGCAGCCGACGGACGTGGACGTCGACGGTGCGCGTGCCACCGAAGTAGTCATAGCCCCAGACCTCCTGAAGGAGAACGGCCCGCGTGAAGACCCGGCCCGGGTGCTGGGCGAGGAACTTCAGCAGCTCGAACTCCTTGAAGGTCAGGTCGAGCGCGCGTCCGCGGAGCTTGGCGGTGTAGGTGCCTTCGTCGATATGCAGTTCGCCGCTGCGGATCTCCTCGGGCAGTTCGGGGGCCGCACCGACGGCGTCGTGGAGTCTGGAGACGGCGAGCCGGAGCCGGGCCTCGACCTCGGCCGGTGAGCTGGTGTCGACGATGACATCGTCCATGCCCCAGTCCCACTGAATGGCCGCGAGGCCGCCTTCAGTGGCCACGAGGAGCAGGGGGACGTCGATGCCGGTCTGGCGCAGGAGGCGGGTGAGG
>CAJAKT010000365.1 GCA_903940375.1 uncultured bacterium
CGATGTCAGCCACCATGCGGCATACGGTGGCAGGGCCACGGGTCGGGAGATGTCGATGACGGTGCCGGACACGTGTTCCATGAGCGGTCCGGGCTGCAGCGGTGCCAGGGCCCCGGGCCACAGCACGCGATTCGTCTCCGACAGGTTGTACACCTGCACGATCGAACCGGCGGCGTGCCGACGACGGAAGACCAGCACCGCCGGATCGTCGGTGACACTGGCCTCAGTCGACACGGACGCGTGCAGGGCCGGCAGCTCCCGGCGCGCACGGATCAGGTTGGTGATGGCCGAGAACACGCGGTCCGCGATGTCACCGTCCGCGTGTGAGTCGGCGCGTGACCAGTCCATGGCCGGCCGGTGCACCCAGCGGTTGTCGGAGGCCTTGGCCGGATCCGACAGGTAGGCGTGGTCGTTGAGCATGCCGAGCTCGTCACCCATATAGAGGAGGGGCAGGCCGCCGAAGCCGAAGACCATGGCGTATGCGCAGGTGAGCCGGGCGATGGCCGTATCGAGAACGGCGGCCTCCCCGCGGGCGAGTGCCCACTCGATGCCGGCGAGGCTCGCTGCGGTCCCTGAGGTGCGCCGGTCGCCCGTCTCCGGATTGGACTGGAAGTGCATGCCGCGCGCGAAGCTGCCGTCGAACTCCCCGGCGTAGAAGTCGGCGAGGAAGGAGCGGTGGCCGAATCCGTCCCAGCCGACAGCTGCGGCGTCGGCGTCGTCGATGGCCCAGCCGATGTCGTCGTGGCAGCGCAGGTAGGTCGCCCATGCGGAAGTGACGGGGATGGGGGCGAAGCGGGAAAGTGCCGTCGTCAGCAGGCGACCATCGCGGGCAGCCAATGCCGACCAGATCTGCACCATGAGGGAGTTGTGGTAGGCGAGGTCGCTGACCTTGCCAGCATGCTCACCCTGTCCGAGGTAGGCGACGACATCCTGCGGGCCGACGATGGCCTCGGCCTTGAAGATCAGTGCGGGGGCCATGATCCGGGCGACGGACCGCAGGGCCTGCGTGAGCGCATGTACTTCGGGCTGGTTCTGGCAGTTGGTGCCGACGCGCTTCCAGGTGAAGGCGATCGCATCGAGCCGGATGCAGTCGGCACCCTGATTGGCGAGGAACCCGACGATGTCGGCGAACTCCACGAACACGTCGGGATTGGCCCAGTTGAGGTCCCACTGCCATTCGTTGAACGTCGTCCAGACCCAGCCGTCGAGCTCGTCGTCCCAGGTGAAGTTGCCGGGTGCGAACGCCGGGAAGACCTCCGGCAGGGTCTCCTCGTATCGGTCCGGCACGGTGCGGTCGGGATAGACGAGGAAGTAGTCGCGATAGCGCGCTTGCCCGGACTTGGCCTGTGCTGCCCATTCATGCTCGCGAGCGACATGGTTGAGGACGAGGTCAAGGGTCAAGGAGATGCCGGCAGCGTGCAGGTCACCGGCGAGGGAGGACAGGTCGGCCATCGTGCCGAGGTCGGGTCGCACCGAGCGGTAGTCCATGACCGCGTATCCGCCGTCGTTGGCGCCGGGCCGGGGAGTGAGCAGGGGCATCAGGTGCAGGTAGGAGATCCCGAGGCCGCGGAGGTAGTCGATGTGCGTGCGGATGCCCTGCAGGTCACCCGCAAAGAGGTCGGCGTAGGCGACGTAGCCGACGGCATCCCCGTGGATGAATTCGACCCGGTCGGCGACTCCGAGTTCCTCCGCCCGGAGTTTCGCCTGTTCGGTGAACAGTCGGCTCATGTCGACGCCGACGCCGCAGA
>CAJAKT010000366.1 GCA_903940375.1 uncultured bacterium
CGACTCTTGATGACGTCGCACGGGCGATGGCGATCCTCGACGCGGCCGGTGTCGACATCGTCCTGATGCAGTGCAACACCAACTACACCGGCTCGATCGAGAACGTCCACCACATCAACCTGCGGGTGCTCAACCAGTATGCCGAGATGTACCCGGGCATCACCCTCGGCCTCTCGGACCACACGCCCGGCAGCGTGACCGTGCTCGGTGCAGTGGCGCTCGGCTCAGCAGGCACGACCAGCGGCACGGGCAATCCCACCTCGAGCTCATCGGGGTACACCGGGCACGGCGGCGGCGGCATCTACGGTGCCGGCGGTGCCTCGAGTGGCGGTGGCGGCGGCGGTGGCGGTTACGGCGGCGGCGGCCCCGGCAACTGGAATGGCCCCGGCTACGGGTGCACCCTTGCCGGCGGCGGCGGTGCCGGCGGCAGTTACGCGCCAGGCGGGGCGGTATACGGCTCCGCGTCGAATGCGGGCGGCGTCGCAACGAGTGGCGCGGGCGGCGACGGGCAGGTGGCGATCCAGTTCATCGCGGCCCCCGCGACCGTTCCCGGTGCACCCACGGACCTCATCTTCAGCGACGTCTCCCCAACGGCCATGAATGTGTTCTGGACGCCGCCCATCAGCGATGGTGGATCCGCGCTGCTTGGCTACGACGTGGTTGTCGGCACCGACGCACCGGTGCGTGTCGCGAGCGCTGCCTACGGCATGTCCGGCCTGACCTCCGGCACCACGTACAGCGTGAGCATCACCGCGGTGAATTCCGTCGGATCATCAACGACCGCGCTGACCGGATCGCAGCAGACAACCACTCCGGGCGTGCCCACCGGACCGGCCACGAACCTCGTGTTCTCGGGTGTCTCTGCGACCTCCATTACCGCCACCTGGACAGCGCCCACTCCCGTGCCGAACTGGCCGACACTGGGCTATCAGGTGCGCGTCGACAGCGGCACGCCCGTCCCTCAGGGGTCGATGCGCACCAGCTACATCGCGGCCGGCCTCACTCCCGGCGTCTTGCACTCCTTCGAGATCACCGTGGTCAATGGTGCCGGGGCATCGACGGCCCTCTCCGGCAGTGAGTGGACCTACGCGACAGCACCTGATGCGCCGACCAACCTCGTCTTCTCCGGCGTGACCTCCAGCGATATCACGGCAAGCTGGACAGCTCCGGCCTACAACGGCGGAGCCGGTATCACCACGTACTGGGTCAGCGTCGATGGCGGTGCTTCTATCGCCGTCGGAAACGTGCCGTCATACACCGCGACGGGCCTGACGCCATCGACCTGGCACAGCTTTGCGATCACCGCGATGAATCTCAGCGGAAGCTCACCCGAGCTCACCGGCTCACGGTCGACCAATGCACCTGCCGGTTCTCCCAGGATCACCGCCACGTCGGGCACCGTCGGCACGGCGTCGACCATCACCCTCATCGACTTCCCGGCGAGCTCGACGCAGACAGTGATGATCACTGCGCCGGATTCGTCGATGACGAATGTCACCGTGACCGTGAACGGCGCCGGAAGTGGAACCGGTATCTACACGCCCACAAGCACCGGCTCCTACAGCGCCGTCACCAGCCCGAATGCCACCTCGGCAACGTTCACGGCGACCAGCGTGCCGACACCAGTGCCCGGGCCGGCTTCTGGTTCCTCGTCGGCGTCCGGATCCGGGTCAGCCACGCAGGCTCCCACCATCGCCCCCGCGAGCCAGCTGATCGAGGGCACCGTCGGCGCCCCCGTAGAC
>CAJAKT010000367.1 GCA_903940375.1 uncultured bacterium
ATCTCCTCGATGCCGATCTGCGCCTTCTCCGGGTGGTCGAGGAAGTACTGCATCTGGTCGGGGAAATCCATCAGCGCCTTCATCGACAGCGTGATCGCCTGACGCGTGGTCTCGTTGCCGGCGACGACGAGGAGTAGGAAGAAGTTGTCGTAGTCGCTCTGCGACAGGGGGATGCCGTCCTCGGGGATGCGGTTGACGAGCTTGCTCACCAGATCCTCACCGTCACCGCCGGTGCGATCGGCAGCCAGCTGGCGTCCGTACTCGAAGATCTCCAGTGACACGGGTGACCGGAACGGCAGGTGCTTGTAGTTCTGGGCCTCGGCGCTATCGACCATGACGCGAGCGAGTTCGGGATCACTGAAGCCGACGATCTCGTTACCCCACGAGATGAGCTGGGGGATCTTCTCGTCCGGTACGGCGAGCAGCCGCGCCAGGACCTGGATCGGGAAGTCGGCGGCGATTGCGTCGACGAAGTCGAACTCCTCGTTCTGCAGCGCGGTGTCGACGGTGATGCGGGCGAGGTCGCGGAGGAACTCCTCGTAGCGGCGCAGCTGGGCGACGCTGAAGTCACGTGCGAGCAGCTTGCGGAGGGTCTGATGCCGGGTGCCGTCTGACTCGAGGATCGAGCGACGCAGATCCTGGAACTCCGAGGGCGGCTCCTCGAGGTTCACGAACTTGGTCGATGTGAACGTCTCGGCGTCCTTGTTGACCATCTCGATGTCCTCGTACCGCGTGACGGACCAGAAGCCCGAACCGTCGCCCTCCTCGTCGGACCAGTGGAGGGGGTCCTCATGACGGAGGGTGTCGAACATGCCCCAGGCCTCGTCGTTCACGAAGGTGTCCAGATTCGTCAGGTTGACGTCGCTCAGGGGAACGGGAGTGGGCTGCATGTCGTGCTCCTTGTCGAGGTAGGGCAGCGGATCCGGAAAATCGTTCGGGCCCGAACGGCAGGCTAGAGGCGACCCGATGCCCCGTCAAGCAATCCAGCGGAAACCGCATACCCCCAGTTCAGATGGGCTGGGAGTGGTCGGTCAGCAGGGTGCCGCCATTGAAGGTCGTCCCGACCTCGCAGTAGTAGCCAGCGATGATCTCGTCGACCGGCAGAAGTGATGCCGGCTCGTCCCACGGGGAGTCGAACAGGCTGAGCTCGGCGTCGCCAACCCACGGCTGGCCGAGATCGAGATCGACGCCACCCATGGTGACGACCTGATTCATGGACATGCCGGCTCCCGGAACGAGCGACGGCATCTGGCGGTGATGGACCATCTTGTGGGCGTTGACGAAGCCGTTCGATGTGGCTGGCTCACGGAGGGTGACCTTTGCCGTGGCGAGTCGGTGGTCGTAGGCCGCGAGCGATGCACCGAACGTGCCGCCCTCGGCGATGCGAGCGGTGGCCTTGCCGCGGTTGTATGGCCGGGTGACGAATGCGCTGCCGAGCTTCTTCGGGTAGCCCTGGAACCAGCCGCGGGCGATCGCGAAGTCCGACGTCACCCAGATCAGGACGCACCGGCTGTACGTCACGCCCTGGTACTTGCACCGCACGACGACGAACGCCTCGAGGTACTGGGCCTTCGCCGGATCGAGCAGTTCCTCGAAACTGCCGCTGCACGACTGCCAGTCGGCCCAGATGAATGCCACCGCGCCGGGATCCTCATCGGCGAGCTCGAGGTCGGGCGGCAGGATCGCCCGCACGTTCCTCGGATCAGTCCGGTACTCGACGGTCAGGAGGGTCCCGGAGTAGTGCCACGGCATGTCGGGGACCACGGCACTGCGTCCCGACGCGGTGTAGGGGGGAAGGAAGCCCTGCGAACCGCTCATGCCTGCTTCTCCTCGACGGTCGACGGATAGAGATCCTTGGACGGGGTACGGATACCGCGGAACTCCCAGTCGCCACCCTGAGCAGTCGAGATGACCTCCTCGGACTCGGTCGGCTGGGCACCGCAGTCATCGCGAATCGGCGTCGGACCCTGCACGATCGTGTTGCTCAGCGTGCCGAGACCCTCGACCTCCACCTCGACGATGTCGCCGGGGTAGACGGTGCGGGAGAACGCGGGCGTGCCGGAAAACAGGATGTCGCCTGGCACGAGCGTGATCGTGCGGGCGATGTCGGCAACCAGGTAGTGCATGTCCCACTCCATCTCGGCGGTGGTCGAGTCCTGCTTGACCACGCCGTTCACGATGGTGCGGATGCCCTTGTTGCGGAAGTCCCAGCCCGTCACGATCCCAGGGCCGATGGGAGCAAGGGTGTCGGATCCCTTGACGCGCAGCATCGAGCCCGCATCGGTATCGCGGAAGTCGTGCAGGCCGTAGTCATTGCCGACGGTGTACCCGGCGATGTAGTCGCCCGCGTCCTCGGGTGACACGTTGCGGCACGTGCGGCCGATGACGATCACGATCTCGCCCTCGTAGTTCAGCCACTTGCACCGGTCCGGCCGAACCACGGCGCCCTTGTGCGAGTTGAGGGCAGTGATCGGCTTGTGGAAGTACGTCGGCGCAGGTGGGAGCTTCGTCATGAACTCCTGAGTGCGCGAGTCGTAGTTGAGGTGAACGGCGATGATCTTGGTCGGCTCGCACGGCGGCAGGTGGATGGCGTCGTCGACACCCGTGACCCGACCGTCCGCCGCGACGAGCTCGTCGCCATGGCGGACAGTCTGGACGGGGAATCCGTCGAGCAGGATCCTTCGGTACTCGGTCACGCAACCGCCCCCGCACGGGTCCAGCCAGTGGCGGGACGGTCGAACCAGACATGCACCTGACTGGTGCCGACCGAGTTCTCGTAGTCGCTGATCTGGACGCCGGGTGCGGCGAAGTCACGCTCGCCGAGGGCGGCCGCCATCATCAGGTAGTGGGCGAACTTGCCCTCGGGCCGGAATGGCATGAAGTCATCCATGGTGTCGAGCACCATGTCATGCCGGCCTTCCGCAAACCACTGCAGGCGCTGCTGGTCAGCCTCGTAGGCCTCCCGGCTGAAGATGTGCGACGGGTCGCTTGCCTCGTGATCCCGCAGTTCGCGAAGCGGGTAGAAGGTGTGCGACAGCGAGCCGCTCGCGATGATGATGACCTTGCGGTCGGTCTTGCGGATCGCCTCGCCGATCGCCCGACCCACTCGCAGGAAGTCCTCGGTGTCGCCGGTCTGGCAGACGCTCATCGAGATCCACGCCTTGTCGTCGAGCCCCTTGCCCAGGTAGCTCCACAGGTTCACGGAGGGGTAGTAGAGCGGCAGGTACTGGTCATCGTTGGGGGTGATCCAGGTGCCCTGCCCCTCAGCCTCTGCGGCGATCGCATAGGCCAGTTCCGGGTCGCCCTTCCAGTCATACGGAATGCGGCACATGCCGCGCGGCAGTTCCTCGGCGGTGAAGAGGCCGGCCCGACGACCCTGGGCGGCGATGATGAACTCGACTGTGGTGAACCAGTGAGAGTCGAGCATGATCACCGTGTCGTAGTCGAGGGTCTCGAACTTGTCCTTTCGCAGCTTCTCGAGCGACGGGACAAGGGAGATCTCCTTGCCCTCGTTGAGCTCGAGCCGCGTCTCCCGCGGCAGCATGATGGTCGGCACGTGCGACAGGAATCCTGCTCCGACTACCTCACCCATGGCTTCTCCTCTACTTCCATCCACTTGGGGCGTACACGGTGTTCTTCACATCGGCGTAGAAGTCGAAGGACCACACGCCGCCCTCGCGTCCGATGCCGGACTTCTTGGATCCGCCGAAGGGAGCGGACAGGTCGCGGACGAAGAAGCAGTTGACCCAGATCGTGCCAGCGACGAGGAACTCCGTGAAGGCCTCCGCCCGCTCGCGGTTGCCGCTGACGACACACGCGGCCAGCCCGAACTCGGTGCCGTTGGCGAGAGCGAGTCCTTCTTCGTCCGTGCCGAACGTCTGCATCGTGAGCACTGGGCCGAAGACCTCCTGCGTGAGGATCTCGCTCTCGGGCGACGCGTCGCGGATGAGGGTGGGACGGTAGTAGTGGGTGCCGAGATCGGAGTTCACCTCCCCGCCGTAGGCGATGGTGGCCCCATCGGCGCGGGCGCGATCGACGAAGCCCTGCACGCGCTCGATGTGCTTCAGATGGATGTTGGGCCCGATCTGGGTCTCCTCATCGCGAGGGTCGCCCTGCCTGATCTGCGCGGCGCGCTCGACGAACCGCGCGGTGAAGGC
>CAJAKT010000368.1 GCA_903940375.1 uncultured bacterium
CCTGGCGCGGACCCGCCATCCCGTCGTCATCGCCAATGGAATGGAGGGCGAGCCGGCCAGTAGCAAGGACGCCGTGCTGCTCACTCACTCGCCGCACCTGGTCCTCGACGGCATCACCGTCGCGGCCCGCACCATCGGCGCGACCGATGCCTTCATCGCCATTCACCGCGACTCGCGCCTGGTCCCCGGTCTCGAGGCCGCGCTTGCTGAGCGTGCGGCCGCGGGCATCGACCCGCTGACCATCCGCCTGGTGACGCCGCCCGCCCGCTACGTGTCCAGCGAGGAGAGTGCGCTGTCGCACTGGGTCGGCGAGGGCGTTGCCACTCCGGTGTTCCCCGACCGGCCCTTCCAGGTCGGCGCGGCCGGCCGCCCCACTCTGGTCCAGAACGTCGAGACGCTGGCGCATCTGGCCCTCATCGCCCGCTATGGCGGGGCATGGTTCGCCAGTACGGGCGCCAGCAACGCGCCCGGCACCACCCTCGTCACCGTTGGTGGCGCGGTGCACCAGAGCGGTGTCGTCGAAGTCCCCACCGGCACGACCGTCGAAGAGATCCTGCGTCTGTGCGGCGGTCCGGCGGAAGGCATTCGCGGCTACCTCACCGGCGGCTACGGCGGCGGGTGGGTCGCGGCCGAAGGATTCGCCGATGTCGCGTGGGATCCCGAGTCTGTGCGCGCTGGCGGCGGCGTCATCGGTGCTTCCCTGCTGTGGGCCCTCGGCGAAAGCGTGTGCCCCATCGATGAGATGTCGCGCGTCAGCGCATGGATGGCTGGCGAGAGCGCCGGGCAGTGCGGTCCATGCATGTTCGGACTCCCGTCGATTGCCGAGGATGTCCGCGCTCTGGCCTTGCGTCAGTGCGGCGAAGACGACATGCATCGACTCATGAACCGGCTCTCGCTGGTAACCAACCGTGGTGGCTGCAAGCATCCCGATGGCACGTCGAGGTTCGTCTCGACGGGCCTGCAGGCATTCGCGTCGGAGGTCGAGGCACACCTCACGGGGGCCTGCTCGGTGGCCAGCCAGCGGTCGACCGATCCCGCGCGCCACCTGCCAGTACCAGCCGCACGACTCGCCCTGCTCGATTCCTCCGGACGGGACTTCACATGAGCGACAAGAAGAAGACGCCGCCCACTCTCGTGCTCAACCCGATCATGTGCGACGGCCGCGGGCTGTGCCACGAAGCCGCACCCGACCTGATCGACCTGGACGAGTGGGGCTACCCGCTGCTCCCCGGCCACGGCCTGCGCGCGGAACTGTCGCGAGCACAGCTGAAGGCCGCCGAGGACGCCACGCACGCCTGCCCGGTGCTCGCACTTCACATCGAGCGCTAGGCCGGCGTTACCCTCCTCCCATGACTTCACCAGAGCCAATCGAGGCACAGATCGTGTACGTCGAGGGAACGCGTTACCAGACATCAACCGCCACAAAGGTCATCGCCGTTGTCGCGGCCATCCTCACCGGTGGCTACATGCTGCCGTGGGCCATCGCCGCCCTACGCGACCTGCGCACACACGTCAGCGTCGGACTCGTGAACCTGCTGCTCGGCTGGACCATCATCGGCTGGATCGTCGCCCTGGTGATGTCCCTTCGGCGCCTGCGCCCCGACGAGGGCTAGAAGATGACGCCCTTGTGCAGGATGAAGCAGCCGTACGGCACCGTGTCGAGGGTGTGTACCACGGCGTACGCCTCGCGCGCACGCTCGTAGAAGTCCAAGCGCGGTACCACTCCATAGTCGAGTTCCCGGCCTTCGGCGGCGGATGCCAGCATCAGCAGTTCATCCTGCGTGGGCGTCGTCTTTGCCGGATCGTCCTCGACTTCCATCCGCTCAAG
The DNA here is from genome assembly GCA_903940375.1 of uncultured bacterium. Taxonomy (GTDB): domain Bacteria; phylum Actinomycetota; class Actinomycetes; order S36-B12; family S36-B12; genus UBA10649. The sequence continues at coordinate 1,829 of CAJAKT010000368.1, forward strand.
CGGATGTTCGATGAACGAGTCCAGCGGAAGCACGCTGAGGATCGCCGTCGCTGCGCGGATGATCGACACCTCACCGAGGCGCACCACCGGCTTACCGGACGCGGCAGCTGGGTAGTTGCGATCGACGAGAAGCAATCGGTCGCCATGCCCCATGTCGTCAAGAATCTTCAGCAGGTCACCGCTCAGCAGCGGATCGACTCCCTTGAGCATGCGGAACCGCTACTCGTCCAGTGCAATCGCGACGGTCTCCTCCTGGGCGACCAGGTTCGCGTCCGCGTCGTAGATGCTGACGGTCTCGTCCTCGAGGAGCAGGTGACCCTCGGCGTCCAGCACATCGACGGTCTCGTCGACGATGGATCCACCCGGACCAGTTGCCACGACGATGTCATCGACAACGGCCCCAACCGGCTCACCGTCGGCTCCGAGAACCACCTCGATATCGATCTCTTCGCCGATTTCGATGTCGTCGTCTGCCACGGTCGCTCCCTGCTCGTCGGCCCGGGAGGCAGGCGCCTCCGTCGGGAGTTGCAGTCTATGCGCGACCGCCCGACAACCTGTCCGTTTCGCCCGACTAGCATCGACAGGTGACGAAGACGCACGAAGCAGCGGCACAGGCGGGGGTGTCACACCCCGATGCCCTACGACGGCTCGCGCTTCGCGAGGGCGATCCGCTCATCGACGACGATCTCTACCGATTGGTCGCCGACAACCCCAATGACGCCGTCTACCGGTCCGACCGAAACCGCCAGCTCGTCTGGGTTTCGCCTTCCTTCACCCGCACCGTCGGGTGGACACAGGACGACCTCATCGGGATGGACATCGAAGCCCTCGTTCACCCAGACGACTGGATCGCGAATGCTCCGGCTCGTGAGTCCCTTCGCGCCGGCGACATCGTGCCCGACGTGGCCGCGGGGATCGCGCCACCGATGCGGCTTCGGACCAAGAGCGGCGAGTACAGGTGGATGTCGATCATCGGAGCCCCGTATCCGGATCCCGACGGCGGTCCCGGCGGAACGGTCGGGCGGGCCCGTGACATCGATGAACTCGTCCGCGCTCGGGATGCCGCCGAGGCCGGTGAGGAACGGCTCAACGCAATGGTCGCGAACCTCCTGGACCCGCTCCTGCTTCTCGAGCCCGTGACCGATGAGCACGGTGCGGTCATCGACTTCCTCTGCATGGAGGCCAACACTGCCGCGTGCGCGTATGCGGGCCTCCCACGCGAGCGCATCACTGGCGTGCGCCTGCTCGACTTGATGCCCGGGCACCGACACAACGGTGGACTCGACCTGCTGGTCAGCACACTCACCACCGGGGAACCGTTGATCCTCGACGACTTCGCGTACGAGCAGGAGTTGAAGGGCGGCGAACTGCGCTTCTACGACCTCCGCATCGCGAAGGCGGGCGAGCAGCTGGTCTACATGTTCCGTGACCAGACCGATCGACGGAAGGCCGACCACGCCCTGGCCGAGCGCGAGGAGCTCTACCGGCTCGTCACCGAGGGCGTCACGGATGCCGTCGTGCGCTTCGATGGCAATGCCATCATCTCGTGGGTCTCACCTTCGTTCGAACGGCTCACGGGCTACGCAGCTGACACCGTGCTCGGCCGTTCGGGCCTGGAGTTCCTTGATGCCGAGCAGGTGGCGATGGCGCAGGCCACGCTCGGTCGCTATTTGGATGGCGAAGAGTTGGACATCACCCGGGTGCACCTCCTGCGCGCCGACGGAGCGCGCATCTGGGTCGCTGTGGCCACGCGACCGTTCATCCGAGCCGATGGCACAGGCGATGGATTCGTCGCCGTGCTGAGCGATATCGATGCGCAGGTGCAGGGCCAGCTTCGGCGAGAGCATGAGATCGGGCACGACACCCTCACCGGGCTCGCGAACCGTGGTCTGGCCATTGCACGCATCGACCGGGCGATCGACGACCTCGCGATGAGCCGCCGATCGCTTGCCGTGCTGAGCGTTGGTGTCGATCGGCTCACGACCGTGAACCAGGCGCTGAGTTACTCCGCTGGCGATCTGGTCCTCACCACCATCGCCGCCCGAATCGCCTCGGCCGTCGGCGACCCCGACCGCGTCGCACGGATCGCGGGTGACGAGTTCCTCGTGCTGCTGTCTGATCTGCCCAGTGCGGCGGACGCAGCCTCCAAGGCCGAGCGTCTATGTGCGGCGGCTCGCGGAACAATCATCGTCGAGGGGCAGACGATCGAGCCGACCGTCAGCATCGGCATCGCCACAGGGGATCGCAACGCCAACAGCGAGGAACTCCTTCGCCAGGCTAGTCTCGCCGCGCGCCAGGCGAAGGATGCTGGTCGCGACCGCTGGCAGTTCATCGAGCCCGCACTTGCATCCGAGGCAGCCCGACGCCTCACCATCGAATCTGATCTGCGCGACGTGCTGAAGCAGGGACGCATCACGCCCTGGTTCCAGCCGGTCGTGACACTCGCCGATCGCAGGCTTCGCGGCTACGAGGCACTGGCTCGCTGGGTCGGCACCGACAACTTCACCCTGCTGCCGGATGAGTTCCTGCCAGTCGCAGAGTCGACGGGACTCGTCGTCGACATCGACCTCGCCATCCTCGCCGGCGCACTCGACGTGCTTGCCGTCTCAACGGTCGAGCACGTCGCGGTCAACGTCTCCCCACCCTCGCTCGCGAGCAGTGACTACCCCGATCGCTTTGCCGCAATCGTTGCATCCTCCCGAGTAGACCCGACTCGACTCCGCCTTGAGGTCACCGAGACGGCGCTGCTCGATGCCAGCCCGTTGATTGCTGAGGCGATGACGGCGATGACGGCAGGCGGGGCCACCTGGTACGTCGATGACTTCGGCACCGGCTACTCGTCGATCAGTCACCTGCGCGACCTGCCGGTGCGCGGGCTCAAGCTCGACAAGTCCTTCACCAGCGGAATCCGCACCGGCGACAGCACGTGCATCAAGCTTGCGCAGGGGCTCATCGGCCTGGCCTCGGGCCTCGGTCTCGACACCGTGGCCGAAGGCATCGAGACGGAGTTCGAGGCTGGGGCGCTGCTGGGCCAGGGCTGGCATCAAGGTCAGGGCTGGCTCTTCGGACGGCCCGAGCCGACGACGCTCTGACAATCAGTCCAGCGGCATGATGCCGGCACGACCGCGATTCGCGGCGAACAGTCCGACGAGCATGGCGACGAACGTCACGAGGTACACCTGCCCGGTGACGGCCTCGGTCATCGCCAGCAATCGACCCAGTTCCGTCGATGCCGTTACGTCTCCGTATCCCGTCGTCGTAATCGTCGTGAGGCTGAAGTACATGTAGGTGCTGGTCGGCTGGGCGTCACCGAAGTACGGCGCTGTCATCACCGAAGACAGGGTAAGGAACATGTAGTAGAAGGCGATCGGCAAGAGAAGGTAGCCAGAGATGGCTCCCAACAGCGTGCCACGGGTTACCTCGCGGTGCTGGATCAGACGCCGGACGACCGCTATCGGTGCGACGATGGAGAGGATGACGACGAGGACCGGAGCAGCGGTGCTCGGCGCGGGCATGTCGTCTGACAGCGTGGAGATGACCGCAAGCGACCCAACACTCGCGACGACGACGAGCACCACGACGTCAGCGATGCGCTGCCAGCGGCGCGCAAGGCCGGATGCTCGCAGCGCAAGCAGCAGCGTCGTGCCGACAAGAATCGATGCGAGCGTCGCCTCCCACCGCCCGGAGGCACCGCTGGCCCGCGGACCGATATCGACGAGCGACAAGATGACGAGCGAGGCCACTGTCACGCAGAGCAGCAGGCCGAAGTGGTCGAGGAGGCGCGACTTGTCGTCGAAGATCGGCTTGCGTTTCGGCTTCCGCACGTTGATCTGCCCTTCGTCGACTCGGTGTCGGGCCCATCCTTCCGGAACCGGCCCTCGGCAGCCATCACTACGTCCGCCTATGCGCCGAATCCCGGTAGGTAACAACAGCCTCGACCGTCGTCCGCGCGCCCAAGCTTCCGTGGGGCGGCCTGACCAGACGCTGCTCGACCCGCCGTGAATCACTCCCAAGGCGCCTGCGGCCAGTCCTCCTCCTGCGCGTCACTCCACCGCAGCCCGATCAGTCTCTCGGCTTCCGTCAGCAGGCCGAGGTCGACCATCACAGCAATGCAACTGCCCGTCCCTGATCCCGGTCGCCAGCTGACTCGTGCCACACGATCTCGGTGTTCGCGCAGCGCATCTCCGTGTCCACGTCTCCTTCGTCAACAGCCGCAGCGCGTCCTAGCGGACCGGGCCCTCGCGCAGGACACCGCGGCCATCGACTCGGCGAGACTGCGGGCCCGGTTGGGTGTCCAATGGAGGTGATGGTCTTTCGCCCTGGGGGGTGCGCCATGCGCCGTCACCGGATTCCCGTCTTTCTCGTTGCCCTGGCCGCGGCCGGCCTGCTGGCTGCTGGCTGCTCGAGCCCGCCGGACGCGGGGAGCACCACCACGGTGTCGTATCTGTGGGTGGTGAACTCCGAGGGCGGCACGATCACCGGGAGTGGTGATGCCG
>CAJAKT010000369.1 GCA_903940375.1 uncultured bacterium
AGCCGAGCCTCGTGTGGGCCACCGTGCATGGATTCTCCGATCGTCCGCACGAGTCTATGTGCTGCACCCCTGATCGGCTGAGCGCACTAGAACGCCCGTACGGGCCGGACGTTGTTCATTGCGCCCTTGGACATGGCGCCCGGGTCGCCATTAGCGAACAACTGATAGTTGGCTCCGCTTGCGACGGAGTACTGCGAGGAGCTCCAGTACGAGTTGTCAGCAAACCCGCCGGCCAGAGTCTTCTGGCCGTATAGGACGTTCAGCTCATCAGTCGACGGCAGGAACCAGTCATGCTGGCCTCCCCCGGAGTATGCGCGCGCCGCGAAGCCAGCACCCGAGGAGCAGGCCACGAAGGGCGCAGCGTCGGTCAGCATCGCGGTCGTGTTCGCTGAACCGGTACCGATCGCCGTGCTGGTGGACACTGCGTTCGTGGTGTCGCTGCACCAGGCCAAGGTCGGGTCGGATACACCGCCGCTCCAGGTGTTGGGCGCCGCTTCCATGTACTGCTTCCCCGCTGGCTGGGTGAGGTCCTTGTAGAAGACAATCCCGCACCCTGGGCCGGTGTCGCCGATGGTGAAGGTGTCACTGGCCGATGCACATGGGCTGGTGGACGAGCCTGTTGTGCTCACCGTGTCGCGGGCCCAGGTGATGGCACGCCCACAGGTCCAGCCACCACGACCGCCGTTCGCCCACATCTCCCACGACGGATGCCAGGACGCGTCCGGGCCCCACGTCGACTGCCACGATGTCTCACCAGGTTGCGCGGTGCACACTTCAGTGGGCGAGGTGCGCTCATACGACTGGTACCAGACTTGATCCGCCTTCGCGGGGCCACCGATGCCTAGGGCGGCCGCTCCGATCAGAGCCACCATAGTTCCCAGCAGGACAGTGATCACCCGAAGCGACATGGCGAACCCCCCAGCTCGCGTGAAAGTGGCGACGGAGCACCACACCGCAAGCGTGACACGAATATGAACGGGAAGACGTGCTCACATCGCAGTGGCACACTGCGGCCATGTCCCCTCGGCAGCGATCGACCCTGGCACTGGATTCGGCTTCCCTGTACTACCGCTCCTTCTACGCCCTGCCGGAGAAGATGACGGCCCCGGACGGGCGCCCGCACAACGCCGTGCGGGGCTTCCTCAGCACCATCACGCGCCTGGTCGATACGCACCATCCGACCGCTCTTGTGGCCTGCTGGGATGCCGACTGGCGGCCGGCCTGGCGGGTCGACCTCGTGCCCACCTACAAGTCACACCGGGTTGCGGAGGAGGGCGAAGGCTCAGGCGGCGAGGCGGAGCCGGAGTCGCTCGGGCCGCAGGCCGAGGCGATTGCCGACCTGCTGGACGCGATGGGGCTCCCCCGCTGGGGCGTGGCCGAATACGAGGCCGACGATGTCATCGGCAGCGTCGTGACGCAGGGCGCGGGCAACAGCATCGTTGTCACGGGTGATCGCGACCTCGTGCAGCTCATTGACGACCGCACGCGAGTCCTGCTGACGGTCAACGGCGGGATGGAGAAGTGGCCCCTGCTCGATTCGGATGCCGCTCGTGAGCGGTTCGGGGTTGATCCCGCTGCGTACGTGGATCTGGCAGTCCTGCGCGGGGATCCGTCGGACGGTCTGCCCGGTGTCGCAGGTATCGGAGCCAAGACTGCCGCAGCGCTTGTGCTCGCGTTCGGCTCGATCGACGGCATCCTCGATGCTGCCCGGTCCGCCAGCGCGACACGACCGATGACACCGCGCCTGGCCGCCTCGCTGCTCGAAAACGAGGACGCGATTCGCCGAGCCCGTCTGGTGACCTCGGTGGTCCGGGACCTGAACCTGCCGGGACTCGTGCCCGACCTGCCGGACGCGCCCCGTGATCCTCGGGTGCTCAGTGCACTCGCCGCTCAATGGGGAGTCCAGCGGCAGGTCGACGAGCTGCTTGCGGCGCTTCGACGTCAGACGGTCGACGAGTAGGAGACCACGCCCCGGCTCACGAGGTCGCTCGCTGCATGGGCGGTCTGCCGCAGCGGGTCCGCGGGGTCGACAGCCTGGGCGATCTGGCCCAGCAGGTCGATCACCTGCCGCATCCATCGCACGAAGTCGCCCGCGGTGATGTCCGCATGAGTCAGCACCTGGAGGAGATTCGCACCGCCAGCCCAGCGGAAGGTCGCGTCGACAATGCCGGCATCGGGCGGTCGGGTGATGTCCAGGCCGTGCCTGATCTCCAGATCGTGCAGCTCGCTCCACAGGGTGCCGAGTCGCTCGACGCAGGCACGCACCTGTCGGTTGGGGATGGCGGGCGGCGAGTCGTCGTCCTTGCCGCGTGACTCGAAGACGACAGCGGAGCACACGGCCGCGAGCTCGGCGGGCCCCAGGCCATCCCAGGCGCCGTCAAGGAGTGACTGGGCCGCCAGCAGGTCCGATTCCGTGTAGAGGCGCATGAGCATGTGACCCGGCGGGGTGACCTCGGCCGAATCATCCGAGGAGGTCAAGTAGCCCAGATCGGTCAGTACTTCGCAGACCTTGTCGAAGCGACGGGCGATGGAGTTGGTGCGGCCCTCGACGCGCCGCTTCAGGTCGTGCACCTGTCGGTTGGTCCGGTGATAGCGCTCTGCCCACCGTGCATGCGCCTCTCGGTCTGAGCACCCGTGACATGGATGCTGACGGATCTCCGCCCGCAGCCGTGCGATCTGCTCGTCCTCGCTTGTGGCGGCCTGCCGGCGCCGCTCGTCATAGGGCACATCCGCAACGGCTGCGTGCAGGGCTGCCGCCAGTTCGCGACGCGCGCGGACATCCTTGGCGACGAATCCCTTGGGGATCGGAATGCGGGCGAACGCCTCGACGGGCTGGCTCGTATCGGCGACGGAGACCCTGCGGACCTGCCCGTCTGCTGTCAGGACCATCGGTCTGGTGGCATCACGCGGACTGCGGCTGCGGCGGTGATCGAGCACCACCGCGGGACCTGAGCGGCGGCCCGTGGGGATCATGAAGATGTCTCCCTGCTTCAGGCCGAGCCAGGCATCTTCCGCCGCGTCGCGGCGTTCCGCTGCAGCGCGTCGGGTGAGGTCCTTCTCGCGACGCGACACGGACTCGCGCAACTGCGAGTACTCAAAGTAGTCGCCGAGATGACAGGACATCGACTCGAGGTAGCCGTCGCGCGCCTCCTCGACCCGTCGTAGCTCGGTGGCGAGTCCGACGACGGCCCGGTCCGCCTGGAACTGGGCGAAGGAGGTCTCGA
>CAJAKT010000370.1 GCA_903940375.1 uncultured bacterium
AGTCGCGATCGCACGACGATGACGATGCGGTGGCAGCCGCCGGAGAGCGATGGCGGATCTGACCTCGTCGGCTACACAGCATCCTGGTATCGGATCTCCAGCAGGGCCAATGAGCCGGGCAAGCGCGACTTCTCGTTCTCGATCGGGTCCGGTCCGTCGAACCCGGGCGGCCCAGACGGCGTGACCTCCGTGGTCGTCCAGCCGGACGGCAAGATCCTCGTCGGCGGATTCTTCGACACCTGGGGTGGCAGGGTGGTCGGAGGAATCGTCCGACTGAATCCTGACGGCTCGCGCGACACGAGCTTCGACGTCGGATGGGGCACCGATGGCGGCTCGGTCCTATCGATCGTCCTGCAGCCGGACGGCAAGATCCTGATCGGTGGATTCATGGTCCACTTCAACGGCATCCCCGCGCACGGCATCGTCCGGCTCAACCCGGATGGCTCGATCGACCAGACCTTCCAGCAGGGGGCGGGCTTCAACGATGCCGTGCCCACTCTCGCCTTGCAGCCCGACGGCAAGATCCTGGCCATCGGCAGTTTCTGGGAGTACGACGGTCAGGACGCGGTCGGCATCGCGCGTCTGCATCCTGATGGCCGGCTCGACACCTCCTTCGCCTCTGGCCTGGACCCGACGGCGCGCCTGCTGGACTCGTTGCTCGTGCTGCCCGACGGATCGATCGTTCTCGGGGGGATCCCGAACGGCATGTACGGCCCACTCGCCTGGGGCGACGTACGAGTACCGGGCCTGCTGCGCGTCGACAGCCAGGGCAACTTGGACATGTCCTTCCACGAGGCCATCGGATCGGGCATCGGGTGGGAGAGCAGCTCAGATGTCGCCATCAGCATCACCCGGCAGCCGGATGGCCGACTGCTGGTCGGCGGCGGATTCCCCGCGTTCGATGGGCAGCAGCGGTGGGCGAACCTGGTGCGCCTGATGCCGGACGGGCAGGTCGATCCGACCTTCCGCGGAGGCGAGCCGGGAACCGACCGCCAGGTAAACGACGTCGTTCACCAGCCCGACGGACGCATGATCCTGCTCGGCAACTTCAATCGCTACGGCAATGCGGCAGCCGATGGTGCCGTCCGAGTCGGCTCAGACGGCATCCGCGACGCGACCTTCGATCCCGGGTCGGGATTCGTGGGCTCGGTGTTCACTGGAGCGCTCGCGAGCGACAGCACGGTCATCATCGGCGGGTTCGTCGATCAGTTCAACGGTCTGCCGATCAATCGCCTCGTGCGTCTGTACGCGGGCTCGTCCGTTCCACCGGGGCAGGAGGCGGTCCCCGTGCAGGCCTCCGCTGGCGAGGCGAGCACGTTCATCGATGAGCCGTGGGTGTTCATCGACGGCCTCGAGGCCGGGGAGCTGTATCGCGTCGAGGTGCGTGCACTCAATGTGATGGGGGAGTCCGAGCCCAACACCGGGGACGTGCGCACGTCGATGGATCCAGCGCCCACGCCGAGTGTCCCGTCTGCCCCACAGAACCTGGTCGTGACCGGAGCCACGAGCACGAGCATCACTCTCGACTGGCAGACGCCGCGCCGCGACGGTGGCTCTCCCGTCCTGGGCTATCTGGTCCAGCGATCCGGAAGTGGCCAGGTCAGCGCGGGTGGAACGGCCGCGGTCGTGAGCGACCTTGCGCCGGGCACCGAGTACCAGATCACCGTTCGGGCGCGCAACCAGATGGGGGCGGGCGTGAGCGCCAGCGTGACAGCGCGGACCTCCGCCGGTCCACCGCCAGACCCTGGTCCTACGCCGCAGCCCATCAGTCCGCCGGTGGCGGTGGCCAGCGCCCCGCTCGCCGCGGACCGGGACGGCGATGCCGTGACGGTGCGGCAGACCGTGCGTGGGGCCTGGCCACCGGTGTCCGTCATCGCCGCCGGCGTGACGACGGTGATCACCGCGCGCGATGGGTCCATGACCAACGCGGGACAACAGGCTCGTCCGCGGGCCACCTACCGATCTCCCAGCATCCGCAGCGTTCGGATCACCAGGGATGCCAGCACCGGCGCTTACCGGATGCAGGCGGTCCTCAAGTCCGGCAAGCGATCGGGGGCCGTCATCGTGACGATGGAGGCACCGGCGACTGCCGTAGCCGGAATCTCATACGAGCCACTTCAGGCGAGCCGGAAGTTCACTGTCCGGCGGGACACTCGCCCATCGGCGGAGCATCATCGTTAGTAGGTTTCGCGATCCAAGGGGGATCTGATGCGCAGGACCGTCGCTTGTGCCGTCTTCTCCGGAGTATTGCTGGGATCACTTGCAGGTGTGCCTGCGAGTGCGGAGACGCGATACGCGTCGCCGCCCGCATCCACCGATCTGTCCGCCGCGACGAATGCGCTCATGCGGCCGGCCGACCTCACGGGTGTGCTCGCCGGCGGGACTGCGTCCAAGGATGCCTACCGTGTCGGCTACAGCAACCCGCCCGGCGGTCAGGATCCGCTCCCGGTCTGTGTATCTGGCCCCAGGTACGCGCCATTGCCTATTCCCGGTGATTCGGCGATCGGATATGCGGCCACCAATGGCACGGTCACCCAGGACGTCTACCGGTACGCGAGTGCCGGCATCGCGCAGCGGGTGTGGTCGGGTCTGAACGACAAGATCCCGGCGACGTGCCGGGGTTCATTCCAGGATGACGATGGGCGCTCGACGTTGTCGTCCACGCAACTGCCCGGCGTGAGTGGCGGACCACAGGGCTGGGGTGTCTCCGATGTCACCCCGTATTCGGCCCAGTACTCGGTGGTCTATCTGCTGGGCGATGCCATCCAGATGGTGAGCTACACCGAGCGGCGGTCGTCCCTGCCTCGCGGCACGGTCGCCGCGATCGGGCAGCTGGCCACCTCGCTGGCCGGCCGGTGGATCGGTCGCGCTTCCGCGCCGATGACCCAGGACGCAACTCTGACCAAGGCGCAGACGGTGATGCTCACCCCCGCGGATGTTCCGTCGGCACTGCCGGTGCTAACGCCAGCGAAGGGCGGGTGGAGTGACTTCACCTCTTACGAGCCGGAGGTCTACCTGTTCGGCTGCTTCGGCGTGCTGGAGAAGCTGCCGGCGAAGGCCTCGTACGCGGCCGGCTTTGGCGGATCGGGCGACGTCTTCCCCGGTGTTGGTGCATTGGGGCAGAAGATCTACGACTTCGGTTCGGCAGATGCCGCGCGCAAGGGCTGGACACGCCTGACCAGGGCGATGGCTGGCTGCTCGGAGAATGCGGATGTCGCCATTCCCGCGAGCGGTGACTTCTCGCGCCAGGTTCATGGGATCTCGCCGTTGTCCTTCAACGGGGTGCCCGGGTTGTGGTCGCGTCAACTGGAGCGGATGGACCAGTCGCAGAGTCAGTGCACGAACGCGAGCGGCCCGACAACGTGTGATTCGGTCACCGTGAAGTCGTACACCGTCTACCTGCTCGTCGGGGACACCATCCAGAGCGTCGGGTATTCGACCGGCGTAACGGGATTGCACCAGATCAAGCTTGATCAGCTGTCCGTGAACGTGCTGGCAGAGGAGCTCGCTAACCGGTGGGTCACCTACCCGTAGTCCGCTCGTTGACACATGGTTGCGGTTGACATATGGTTGCATGGTCAGGTGACTCCAGGAGGCCCAATGACCGCGACCGGCGAGTTCGTCAACGAGGTTCGCGACGATGCGAACGCCGCGGCCCTGCGCCTGCTCGCAGCCGACGAGGGGGCTTCGCGTGCGCTGGTGCAGGCGCTTGAGCGTCACCTCTCCTCTGAGCCGTTGAGTCGGCTGGAACGCGTGTGGGATCTGTCGGGTGCGCAGGCGGCATCGGTGTTCGGGGTGTCCCGACAGGCCTACGCCAAGTGGCATGTCACGGGAGTGCCTGCTGATCGTCAGGCCGACGTCGCGGAACTGAGCAGTGCCACATCTACGCTTCTCGCCTACGTGAAGGTTGACCGGATACCCGCAGTGGTTCGTCGTCCCGCCGCCATCCTCGATGGGGAGAGCCTGCTCGCCGTTGCCACGCGTGCTCCCCGCGCGGCCCGCGTCGCGGCGGATCAGATGTTCGACCTGCGTCGGGTGCAGGGGTGAGTTTGCAGACGAGGCCGCTCCATCCGCCTGGGCACCTCTGGCTGCGGTTGGCCGATCGGGCGTGGGTGGATCCGATTGATGGGTCATTCGCTCAGGAGACGGGTGGACGGTGGAACCCGCCGAACTCGTGGCCCACGTTGTACTTCAGTCGTGACATGGACACGGCCCGTGGACAAATCCATCGCTTGTTGGAGGGCACGCCTGTCAATCCGGACGACCTCACAGATGACGCCTATGAACTTGTTGCCGTTGTGCTGCCGGCGGTGCGCGTTGTCGACATCGTCACAGATGAGGGTGTGGTCGATGCGGGACTGCCGGTGACCTATCCATGTGATGCGGCCGGCCAACTCATCACGCATGCCGCCTGTCAGCGCATCGCTCAGGATGCCCACGCGTCGGGTGCAGACGGTATCGACGCGCGGTCTGCGCTGATCCCGGTCTATCCGCTGGCCACCACCGAACTGGCCTGGTGGCCCGGTGCCCAGGCTCCCGCGCAAGTCGGAGAGCGTGTCCCGTACGGCCACTGGCGTGCGGCGAGCGTCAATGAATCCGGCGTGCTGTTCGGATGCATCAATGAAGTGCCGGCAGTAGGACGCCAGGCACGTCGCTTCCTTGGCAACGCCACCGGCCCCGGCGGCGATGCTCGTCGCGAGGTCGGCGAGGCTGCGCAGAGCGCATGCGCCCTGTTCAGATTCTCTGTGGCAGACATGTGACCTGCACCGTAAGTGCTCTGGCTCGGCGTGCCGCCGTCGTTGCTGAACCGATTCGGCATGAACGGATCCAGGACTCGCCTGGTCGATTGATGCTCGGCCGAGGGTCACCGATCCACCGAAGCGTCACCTGTCCGCGGATCCCATGGCGCCATAGTGCTGCGGTGCAGCCTGGCTGGTTCGCTATGGCGCCAGCACGGTGAGCGCGAACCCGCGACTCCAGGACGGCATCCGACCCTTGACGGAGGCGTCATTGGCGAGCTGCTCTGCCTCGATGCCGAGTCCTTGCCTGCCGAACAGCCATGAGTGAAGGAACGTCGCGTTCGCGCAGGCGGTCTGCGCAATTGCTCCGCGTGAGTCACGGAACTGCGTGACGACCTTCGACCAGGCGTCCGGCCCGGTGCATGTTCGTCGAAGAGCCGCCTGCAGCAGCTGGTCGTCATCGACCGTGTCTGAGATGCCGAAGTCGGCGAGCACGTAGCTGCCGGAGCCGATGAGTGCGAACCGCGAGCGGGCGAATCCCGGCAGGTTGCGGACGTCGCGGGGAGCTAGGCCACCGGTCTGCTGGGTGTTGAAGGGATCGGTACCGGTCCTGCTGACCACTGCCGCATATGCGCGCGAGCAGGCGACGGGGCGGTAGTCGGCCGACGCGCCCACCACCGTGGCCTCGGGGCCGACGGTGAACGCGACCGGCTCCTCGGCGGGAAGGCTGTTCGGATAGCACGGCTTGGCCCCACCCGTTGCCTGGTACATGGACATGCGTGCGGCATCAAGCCCCAGGCCCAGGTACGACAGGGCGACGATTCGGTAGGGACGGCCGTTGACGCGCAACGTGATCGTCGGATGGCTCGTGGCGCCAGGCGAGGCGAAGGCGATCTGAGCGGACGCGCCGCCGATCTCGACGGTTCCGGTCTCCCCGAACGCCGCGCCGGCATCCTTCTGCAGGGCGTTGGCATCGACCCAGGCGAAGGCGGCCTCCTGAGTGCCGGACATGACCGCGACATCGCCCACGCGGTTGCCGGATGCCGCGATCGCTCCGCGGGCACTGTTGAGGATGCGGCGGGCTGCCGCGGGCTTCTCCTTCTGGATCATGCGCAAACCGGCAGTTGCCAGCAGCGTCACCTCGACGGCCGCGGGATCGATGCCGCGCGTGCGAAGCTCGGTCGACAATGCCTCCAGCAGGGGCGCAACCACCTGTTCGCCGGCCGACTCCGGATCGGTCACCCGATCATCGATGCCCGAGTCCTTGCCGCGGGCGGAGAAGAGGGTGACCGGCACCAGGTTCGCGCTGGGATCCGACTCGAACAGGGTGATCCGGCTGCCGCTGCTGCCCGCATCGATGACCGCCACATAGGCGGGTGCTGATGCTGCTGGGGGCTGCTTGGCGGATGCTGCCGCGGGGGCGACGAGCGCTGCCGACGTGATGATGAACGCGAGCAGGCTCGCACGCACGACAGGTTTCCTCATGCCGATTCCACTCCCGTGAGGAAGGCGTCGACTGATGCAAGCACGTCCGGGTTCCACATCATGCCCGTCTCCCACGGCTGCCCGGCAAGGTTCGAGATGAAGATGCTGTGCGTGACGGGGAAGGAGGCAGAGGTTCGGCGCGGTGCGAGTTCGGGAGGCAGCCCTGCTGCAAGGGCGCTGTAGTTGGTCACCAGCCCGTCATTGGGCCACAGTTCCGGATCGCCTCCTTCGGCCTGGAAGAAGGTGCCGCCGACGGTGTAGACGGGGATGTCGTCGAGCACGCCGATCTGGTAATCGTTCCAGCGGTTCTTGCCTACGAGGTAGTGATAGGTGTTCTCCGGCGACAGGCCCATGTCGCTGTCGAGGACGTGCGCCTTGAGCTCAGCAGCGAATGTGAGGGCGAAGTCTTGCCCCATCAGCGCTGAGTCGGGGATCTCACCGTACGTCCAGCGCAGGGGGAGCGTGCCCATCCATGGCGAGGCCAGCGTCGTCAGCGATCGCACTCGCACGGGGATGTTCAGCAGGCCCATCGTGCGGATGGCGGACCGGGAGAACAGGCCGCCGTTGGAGTGCCCGATGAAGTCGACTTCGTCGATGCCGTAGCGCTGGTTGAGCAAGTGGATGAAGCGGGTCAGGTGCTCGCCACCCAGATCGATGTCCGCGGTGGAGTTGACGGTGTACTGCTCGGCGAGCACCTCGGGCTGGTCGCCGAATGGCGCGAAGCTCGCGGGGTCGGCATCCTGCACGACTCCGCGGCCGTTCTGTGCAGGTGCGGTGAACACCTGGTGCCCCCGCTCGAGCAGGTAATCGCGAAGAGCCGTGTTGGTGTTGCCGGCGGCAAGTCCGCTGCCACACGCAGTATCGGGAGTGGTGAAGGGGGAGGTGGCATCTCCACCGCACATCAGTACGACCGCACGTGTCACGGGGTGCCTCCATTCATGTTGAGGATTCGGAAGCCGGCCGCGGTATCCGTGCCGTTCTTGAAGGACGACCAGGCCTGCCCGATGCGTGACCCGAACAGGAGCACGGCCTTGGACGAGACGATGGTGTCGTGATCGATCCCCGGGTCCGGAAGCGGCCCTGGGTCGGTGCCGACGACGCTGTCGGTGGCGGTGTCGATCGTGATGATGCTGCCCGCATCCCCGATGGCGTAGAGCTTGCGGCCGTCGCTGCTCAGCGTCAGGCCCGAGGCGTTGAGCATGGTCTTGCCGTCCATGGCGATCCGCGCCGTCTCCTGCCCGGACTTGGGATCGAGCACCGAGATCTGGCCCACCTCGGGCATGGTGGCGTACACCTTCGAGCCGTCGGGCATCACGGCGATCGACATCGGGGACTCGATGCCGTCGATGTCACCGTCGCCCTTGCGCCAGAGGTTGACCGTGTTGACGGACTTGCCCGAACGGGCGTCGGTGACATTGAAGAAGTTGGCGACGCCCGTGTACACGAGCTTCCGGTCGGGGCTGAAGAGCGGATCGCCACCGCCCGCCTTGGAGTCGTAGCCGGTGATGCGGCCGTTGGCGGTGCTCATGAACAGCAGGCCGTTCTCGCTGCAGGCCAGCAGGAGTGTCTTGCTGTCCGTGGTCATGTTCATGCCGGTCCAGTCCTTCTTGCAGGTGCCTCCGCCTCCGGCATTGGTGGGGAAGCGACCGGTGACCCGGTAGGTCTTCAGGTCGATCTTGGCGACGGTGCCCTTGTCGATGAGGAAGGCGAAGAGCGAACTGCCCTTGGGGCCGATGAACAGGGTGTCGGGCTGGCCGCCGACCGCGATCTTCTTGATGACCTTGCCCGAACGGGTGTCGATGATGCTGACGGCCTTGTCGTCCCAGCTGCCGACGGCAAGCCGCTTGCCGTCGGGGGTCAGCGCAGGTCCCGTCAGTGAGGTGCTCTTGCCGACGACGGATGACTGCCGGGACGTGCCGTTCGCGACATCCACGAAGTTGACGTACGTCGGCTTGCCTCGTTGGCCCCACGCCGTGACATAGGCCGTGCGGCCATCCGGGCTCACGGGGATCGGAGCAAAGGCATCGTGGCCCACGGGCAGGCTGACATTCGTGGAGGCCGAGGCGATCGGCCCGGCCGTCGGTTCCGCTGCCGTGGCGGGAGTGAGCATCGTCGCGGCGATGATGGCGACTGCGGCACCGGCGATCAGGGTTGGCCTTCTCATGGGGTCTCCAGGGTAGGTGTGTCGGGAATGGACGGACGGAGAATGTCTGTGACTTCGGTGGGGGACAGGCCGAACCCGGGGAGCACGAAGCCCAGAACCGCGTCTGTGAAATCACCTGTGATGCCCGTGGTGACGACGCTTTGGGTGACGAGCCACTCGAGGGTTCCGGCCAGAGTGAGGAATCCGATGCCCTGTGGGTCGGGTACGAAGCTGCCCGTTGCGATGGACTCGTCGTAGAGCGACTGGTAGTCGGGTTCGGTGCCGTTGGGGTATCCCGCGGCGAAGTTGCCGAGGTTGCAGAACGCACGTGCGACGTGCGGGTGTGAATCCGGCAGGCGCCCGTAGAGGCGCATGGCCATGACGAAGCGGTCGGCGGGGTCCTCGATCGACGTGGTGAGGTCGAAGATGTAGTCCTCCCACTCCTGCATGCCCTCAATCGACGCCGCCTCGAACAGCTCGTCCTTCGTGGCGAAGTAGCGGTAGAAGGAGGCGCGACTCACGCCTGCCTGCCTGGTGATCCGATCAATGCTGAGGTGCGTGCCCTCGTCGGCGAGAAGTGTCAGCGCTGCCTGCACGATGCTGCTGCGCGTCTTGCGGCTGCGGTCCTGCTGGGCGAGTGCGCGACGGCTGGCGTCCGATGCGGTGGCGGAGG
>CAJAKT010000371.1 GCA_903940375.1 uncultured bacterium
CGGAGGACCTCAAGTCGTTCGCGCGACGACTCGTCCGGCCGTCGAGCCACGACCCCGTCGACTGCGGCGAGGGAATGGTTGGTGTGAATGAGGGCGGTGCTGTCGGTGCTGCCGACCCGGTGCACGCCGGCGGCGCTCGCCTCGAAAGTCGCGATCCCGTCGGACGCGGCGACCGTGTAGGACTGACCGGCGGCGTGCGGCACGGCGGTGAGGAACGACTCCGCCTGCGCGAGAGTCGTCAGCGTCAGGAGGTGACGCGTGATGAATGCGACGCCGAGGCCCTCCTCGTCAAGGGGCAGGTAGGACAGGGCATTGACGGCCACGCCGAGTCCGGCCTCGTTGGCACCGCACAGGCCGATGAGCCCCGGATACGCCATCACCAGTGCGGTGGGCGCGCGATCGCTGCCGGTTCGCAGCACCATCGATCGCCCGACGGTCCAGTCCGGCAGGTCCATCGTCTGGCCGATCTCGGTCGTGTGACCGATCGTGCGTGCGATGACGGAGCAGCCCGGGGCAGCCGTCGTCCGGGTCAGCGCCCAGACCTCGTCGAGGAAGGTCAGGAGCAGGACGTCCTCGATCGGGACACGGGCACCGTTGGCAAGTGCGGTGACCTCGTCCCAGAGGTCCGGCGTGTATTCCGCTGCCGCTCGGACCAGCGGGCTTCCCATCAGGCGGGCGCCCAGGGGGCCAGGCGGATGCCCCGCACCCGCCAGATGCGTCTTCAGCGCGGTAGCCGCGGATGCGATCTCAGCTGCGCATGCCTGGCCGTACTGCAGTCCGCGATGCTTGCCCGGTCCAGCGAACGTGACGATGCGCATGTTGCCAGCGTATGTCGCTTTGCCATGTGGCGTCAGAGGGTGACCAGATGCAGGGTCTGAGTCGCGCGCGTGCAGGCCACGTAGATATCCGATCCACGCACGGCCTGCGCGCTGATGGCGTCGGGATCGACGACGAAGACGTGGTCGAACTCCAGGCCCTTGGTGTCGCGTGCCGTGAGCACGGCGATGGGGGAGTCGATCGCGTCGTCACCGATGCCGAAGCGATCGTCGGCGGCCGCCAGCAGGGCCATCAGCTCGTCGGCTCGGTTGTCGGGCACGATGACACCGAGCCGACCGGCATCGGAGGCGTGACGCTCGAGGATCACCCGGGCGAGTGCCGCTTCGTCGCATGCGATGTGCTCCGTGCCGGCGCCCTCGCGGATGGGCCGAAGGTCCGGTGCGGTCCCGCCAGCCCCTGTGAGCAGGTCCGTAGCGGTGTCTGCGGTCTGCCGTGTGATCCGGTAGGTAACCGTGAGGGTGTGCAGATCGATGCGGTCACCGGCCCAGGCCAGGGCCTGCTCCCAGTCGCGTGCGCCAGCCGGGTGCGTCGTCTGCTGGAGATCGCCCACCACGGTCATCGAGCGACGCGAGCATCGTCGTGACAGTGCATGCCAGGCCATCCGTGACAGTTCCTGTGCTTCGTCGACCACGACATGCCCGTAGATCCAGGCGCGGTCGCTGAGAGCGCGTTCGGCGACGGTTGTGGTCGGGCTGCTGCGGGCAAGCGGATCGGAGACGTAGAGCTCGGCGTAGTCGTCATCGCTGCGAACCGCGGCGGGCCGGACCGGCGTGGTCAGCACGCCCAGTCGCTCGGCGGCCTCGTCAAGGAGGGGGACATCATCGATCGTCCACGGTGCATCAGCCGGCCGCAGCAGGGTGCGCTGCTGCTCTGCACTGAGCAGGCCAGCAGAGGCGGCAGCGAGGGCCGCGGGGTCGGAGAGCAGGCGTGAGACGAGTTTCTCGGGGGTGGTGGGCAGCCACATGAGGTTCAGGGTCCGCCGGATGTCGGCGTCCTCGACAAGATCGCTGAGGATCGCCGCACGCACGTCGGGATCGCTCGCATCCTCGCCCAGTGCGCGTGCGCGATCCCGGCACAGATGATCGAGAACCCGCCGCAGGAAGGGCTCGCGGTTCGCGTGGAATGAGCCGTTGCGTGGCACACCCCGACGAGCTTCCGCGAGCTGGCTCGCTCGCACCGTCACGGATGCGCCGTCCTGCATGCGAATAGTGACGTCGTGCTCGGGCACGCGGATGCGCTGCTGAGCAGCATTCGCGATGACCCTCACCATCACGAGATCGCCCTTGATGGCTGCGATGGGAGGCGCATCCGGCACATTGGTCGACAACCCGGGATGGAGCTGGCCGGGCGTGAGGAGCACCACATCGGTCTCGCCGAGACTCGGCAGGACCTGGTCGATGTAGCGGAGGAAGGCATTCGACGGTCCGATCACGAGGACGCCGTCCTTGGCGAGCCGGTCGCGATAGGTGTACAGCAGCCAGGCGGCCCGGTGGAGTGCGACGACAGTCTTGCCGGTGCCGGGTCCGCCCTGGACGACGGTCACCTGGTTCATCGGGCTGCGGACGATGCGGTCCTGGTCACCAGCGATGGTGGCGATGATGTCGCCCATCCGGCCATCCCGTGGCGCATCGACGGCATGAGCCGCGGCATCGGTGGAGATCACGGTGGGGTCGGTCAGGTCCTCGTCGTCGATGTGCGTGACGGTGTGGTCCTTGGTGATGATGCGCCTGCGCCGCAGCAGTCCCATGCTCTCGACGGTCGTGGCCTGGTAGAAGCCGGCCGCGTTGGGCGCGCGCCAGTCGAGCAGGACGGGCTCGCCGTCGTCGTCGCGCAGGCCGATCCGGCCGATGTGCTGGATCCGGCCATCGTCATGGTCGACGCGGCCGAAGCACAGCCGGCTGCGGGCGGCCGTGGCACCGGCGAGCTGCTGGGAGAGGTTGTCATAGAGGGCCTGCTTCTCGAGGAGGTCCTGCCCCGTGCCGGTGCCGGGGGACCGGCTGATCTGGTCCATGCGGTCGCGCACGTGCTCGGTGAAGGAGGTCAGCTGGGCATAGGCGGTGTCGACGAAGACCTGCTCCTCCGCGATGCCGTCCACATGTCCTCCGTGCTCGGGTATTTCGGGCACTCGAGTCTGCCACGGCCCCGAGGGCTCGGCAGATCGGGGCCTGTGGATGACCGAACTGTCCACAGGAATGCGTGGATCGCGCCGGATGTCAGACCGCTCGCCTAGCGTCGGGGCTGCCCGGTTCGGGGGAACGGGCCCGGGGAGACCCGGAGCCTCGGGGGAGGTGCTGCCCCTTTGTCACAGGAGGGGCAGCAACCCCGCGGGCGCGCGGCTGCCGGGCAATGTCACAAGTTCGCGGGAGCATGTCCGCATGACCACTTCCCCTGCACTCCTCATTGCGATGATCGTCGGCCTGCTGGCCGGTGTGCTGGTCACCTGGATCGCGATGGGCCGCTCGATGGGCCGATCGCTGGCTGATGAGCGGCTGCGTGCGGCGACCCTGGAGGGCGCGTTGGCCGCCATGCGCACCGACAATGACGCGCTGCGCGACCAGCAGGGCATGGCCCGCTCAGTGGCCGAACTGCTGCAGCCGGTGCGTGACTCCCTGGAGAGCCTGCGTCGGGCCTCGGACACCGCCAGCCGGGAACGCACCGCTGCCGAGGCGACCATCACCACGCAGATGGCGGCTGCGCAGGAGCGCTATCAGTCGCTGGAGGCTGCCACCAAGCAGCTGGCCGCCGCGCTCGCACGTGGACAGACGCGTGGGCAGTGGGGGGAGATGCAGCTGGAGAGGCTGCTCGAGCATGCCGGGCTGCTGGAGGGGACGCACTTCACCCGTCAGGATGTCCGCGCTGTCGGGGACAGCACGCTTCGGCCCGATGTCGTCGTTCACCTCCCAGGTGGCGGGGAGATCCTCGTCGACGCGAAGTTCCCATTCGACGCCTACTGGCTTGCTGTCGGCGCGGAGGAGCCGGTGCAGCGCGATGCGCTGATGGCCAAGCACGCCGCCGACGTGCTTGCGCGGGTGCGTGAGCTCTCGTCCAAGCGGTACGCCGACACCGCGACGAGTCCGGACTTCGTCGTGATGTTCCTGCCTCTGGAGTCGCTGCTGTCTGCATCGCTGGATGCCGATGGATTGCTGCTCGAGAAGGCCTTCGAGCGACGGGTGGTGCTCGCCACTCCGACCACGATGCTCGCCCTGCTGCGCACCATCGGGTTCGGCTATCAGCGGCAGCTGATGGCCGACAACGCCGAGGAGATCAAGCGGGCGGGTGCGGAGATGCTCTCCCGGCTGGGTGTCCTCGTCGAGCACCTGGAGGGAATGCGGCGCGGCCTGGACCAGGCGGTGCGGGGGTACAACCGCTTCGTCGGATCCTTCGACACCCAGGCGCTTCGTCAGGCCCGACGACTCAATGAACTCGGCGTCGATTCATTGCGCACCATCGACGCCCCAGACATGCTGGACGTAGCGTTGCGTGAGTCGGATGCGCGAGCCTTGAGGGAGTAGCGATGGCGGTGTGGCGAGTGGCCTCCATGGTC
>CAJAKT010000372.1 GCA_903940375.1 uncultured bacterium
CGGACGCGCGATGCTGCCACTTCATGACTACCCCTTCACGATGCTGACCGATTTGAACGCTACGCCGCATTGGCGTGACTTTGCTCGCCGGACGAGTCACCACTGAACGCTCGATCGGGGGTGGCGTGGTCACCACCTCAATGCGTTCGAGCGGCTCATGATTCTTGAGACACAGCCCGCTTGGTCAACCCACTTGCGGTCTCGGGCAATGCTGAGAGTGGCCGCTCGAACACACTTCGGGGATCCGGCGCTCGCCGTGGCCGCCGTCGGCGGGTCTTCGAGATCGCTGCTGCGTGATCTGAACGCCTTTGGCTGCCTGTTCGAGTCGATGGTGATTCGCGACTGCCGTATCTACTGCGACCCAATCGATGGCGCGGTCTTCCACTATCGCGACAGCGACGAGCTTGAGGTGGACATCATCTGTGAGGCACCTGGAGCTTGGGGCGCGTTCGAGGTGAAGTTGGGCATCGACGGGATCGATCAAGGTGCAGCGAGTCTGCTCAAGCTCGCGGAGAAGGTCGACACGTCGAAGGTCGGGGATCCGGCTGTCCTGGGAGTCATCACCGCAACGGGATACGGGTACACGCGACCCGACGGCGTTGTCGTGATACCCATCGGTGCCCTCGGCCCTTAGCCGCCGCCACGATCGGCTGACTCGTTCACCACGCCGACAGGAACGACCAACCACCCCGAGGGATCCGCTTTCAACCTTTGTTGACACGACCATTCGGCGATTCGTGCGGACGGAAGTGTCAGTGTGTGGTGAGGCACTTGGCGCTAGCTGAAAGCGGTTCCCTCGGGACGCCAGCCCGCTGCATTCCGGCCCGTTGGCCTGTCAGCCTGATGAGTCAGTAGACGGTGTCCGTGCGGGCGAAGTTGATGGCTTCAACGGGGCTACGCCGGCCGGCAGGAAATCACGTGCCTGATCTAGCCATTCGTCAGTCTTTGCGACGAGTTCAGGGGTGGCCTCGGGGGCACTCCCGACGAAAGTGGCGAGCAGGCCGGGCGAGGCCAGGTGGTGCACGAACATGCGCTCTGGCAGCGCGCCCGCGTCACCATTGAGGACCACGTCCAACGTCGCCGTCGCCTCGGTCGGCTGTCCCTCGACCGGACTGGCCGTACACCCAGCCTTCACGACGCTTGTGGATCCGGAAAAAGCATGACGTAGGAACGCGACCGCTTGGTCGCAGAACTCGGCGCCGTCGTTCGCGAGCAGTTTCGCGATGACCTCCTCCGGGCTTCCGCAGCTGGTCTCAGTGAGGAAGCTCTCGACCGTGTACTGGCGGGCCCACTCCTGACCGGTCATTGGGTCCACGAAGGGTGTGCCGCTCGGGTTGGTCTGCATCGGTACGCCGACGAATCCCTGGTCGCCGTTGCAGGCCTGATAGATGACGGGCCACTGATCGGAGGAGGCCTCCGGTGCCCCCAAGGCCATGCCTGACCATTCGCCCATCGACGGCCGCATCTGGGTGAGCGCTGCCGCCGCGAGGGACTCTACGTCCCCGGAATACTGGTGAGCGGGCTCAGCCGGGGACGCCGAGGCGATGTTGGTCGGGCTCAATGAGGAGCTGGTGTTGCAGCCGACCAACAGCAGGGCCACGGCCCCCAACGCAACCAACGGTCTCGCCTTGGCATTCGACATGCGTCCTCCATGGGCTCGTCTCACCGTGTGTATCGGCTGTCGCAGGGCAAGACTGCCAGCGGCCTGACGAGCGAGCCCGGGGCAACACTAGATGCCATGCAATGGTGGAATCGGAACGGCTGAGCCGTTGCCTCTATCGGCAAACTGGGTGCCCGATAGTTGGCGGCGAGGACGCGGCCTGCGGGCACCCGACCTGCGGCAGCGGCCTCTGGCGTGTGCGCAGCGATTCCGCCACGCCGGTCCAGCGAATCCGCGACTGCTTCGTGTTTGCGCTGGTCAGGCGAAACAATGCCATCGTGGGACCGGTTGCTGGCGCTGCCGTACTCCGCGCTCTGGACCTGACCCCGAACCCACCGACGCACGCGGCAGCCCAGCCCATCCGGATACCTGGGGCGTTCCTGGGGGTATCCGGCTCTAGGGCGACATTTGTGGCGACAGTCTGGGAGCGTGAGCCGGCGTGGGCCGCGTGCGCTGGGTAGTACCGTGCCGCCATGAACAGGAAAATGATCGTCTTCCCCGTTGTCGCCTGCATCGCCTTCCTGTTCTCCGCGCAGGCACCCGCTGCCGTTGCCGCTGACCGGCCCACCGCGACCAAGGCGGCTCCCGCCATCCCGCGAGCGTCCGTTGTCCTGGCAGAGACAGGCGACGGCCCGAGCGCCGGGGTCGTCGATCCCTTCGGGGGCGTGTACACGGCCGACTCACGGGCTAACACCGTCACGAAGATCACGCCCGAAGGCGACGCCTCCGTCCTGGGCACCACAGGCAAGGCGCCGACCGCGCTCACCCTGGATTCGGTCGGCAA
>CAJAKT010000373.1 GCA_903940375.1 uncultured bacterium
CATCTCGGCGCGGCTCGTGGCCGACACCGACGACCTGCTGATGTTCTCCCGCAAGGGAATGTCGGCGCGCTTCACCGCCGATGACGACACCCTCCGTCCGATGGGTCGGGCCACCAGTGGGGTCATCGGTATGCGATTCCGCGGTGACGACGCACTGCTCGCGATGGACGTCGTGCGTCCGGAGACCTTCGTCGTCACCATCACCGATGGCGGCTTTGCCAAGCGCACCCCGGTCGGGGAGTGGGCACCCAAGGGTCGTGGCATCCTCGGCGTGCGGGCGATGAAGCTCGTTGAGGAGCGCGGTTCGCTGGTCGGTGCGATGGTCTGCGACGAGAACGACCAGCTGTTCGCGATCGCGTCGAACGGCATCGTCATCCGCACTCGTGTCGGGGAAATCCGACCGTCGGGCCGTGACACGATGGGCGTCACGCTGATGAATCTCTCCGACGGTGACACGGTCGTTGCCGTGGCTCGCGGTGAGGAGTCGGAGGCCGACGAGGAGGACGACGATCAGGGTGCGGTCATCGATGAGGCGGGTACGCCAGCTGACGTGCAGGCGGCCGAGTGACCGGCGGTGACGGAGTCCGGGCGCCACGTCGCGCCCGGCTCTACGTCACCCGGATCGACCCGTGGTCGGTCACCAAGGCGGCCTTCATGCTGGCCCTGGCGATCGGCATCGTCATCATCGTTGCGGTCGGTGCGCTGTGGTGGGTGCTTGATGTCACGGGCGTCTTCGTCACCGTGTCGCGCAGCATCGACGAGGTCGTCGGGTCGGCGTCGTCGGGCTTCGACCTGCTGAGCTACCTCGAGTTCTCGCGAGTCATCGGGGTCGCGGTGGTGATCGCGTCCGTCGAGATCGTGCTGGTCTCACTGCTCGCCACCCTCTTTGCCGTGATGTACAACCTCACCGTCGGCCTCACGGGCGGCATCGAGGTCGTGCTCTCCGACGAGGTCTAGTTCCTCTCCCGAAGCGGCGTCAGGCGTGGTTCCGCTGAGTCCGGAATGTCCAACCACCACTGACGCAGATCCAGGCCGAGAAGCCCGAGGTCGGGACCTACCCGCAGTGTCGTATGCTTTGCGGGCGCGTCCGCCATGGTCGGGCGCGTTTCGTGAGGGGCAACCCGCACGGGCCTGTAGCTCAGTTTGGTTAGAGCGCTTCCCTGATAAGGAAGAGGTCGGAGGTTCAAGTCCTCCCAGGCCCACCATCCGCGTAAAGCACCACATCAACCACAGGGGTAGGCTCTGCGACCATGAAGAAGTTGCTGCTTATCGTGTTGCTGGCCGGCATCGGCTACGTCGTCTACCGTCAGGTCATGGCCAACAAGGCCGAGCAGGACCTGTGGTCCGAGGCCACGTCGGAGCCGGATCTGCGCTAGTCGCAGTCGGACGTGGGGGTTCACGTCCATCCGGGGGCTTAGCTCAGCTGGTAGAGCACTGCCTTTGCAAGGCAGGGGTCAGGGGTTCGAGTCCCCTAGCCTCCACACAGATGTGCCGGTTAGTTGTCGCAGCAGGGGGCCTGGGAGGGCACATGAAGATCCGTATGGGTGCAGCAGTCGCGGTCACCATCGCACTCGTGTTCGGCATCGCCGCCTCGCCAGCTCAGGCGAGCGGGGGGATCACCAAGGGCACGACGGTGCGCGGCTCCGCCTACTACCAGTTCACCTCGACGGTGCCTGGCTTCTTCCAGTTCGGCGTCAACCTGCCCGGCCGGGCGCGTAATGCGCTGACTCCGCAGGACGTGAACTTTGCGCCGGACAGCTTCGCTGCCACGACAGACGACGATGCTTCGTGCACGGGCAACTACATCCTGCCCACGGCACCCCCCGGCAAGGTCTGCCTGTACCTGTGGCCGGCAGCGCCGTTGTCACCGAATGTGGTGTCGGTGAACGCCGGAGGTGACGCACCGGGTTCGCCGGAGTTCTCGCGCAGCAGCTTCTGGATCTCCTGGTCCACTGGGGCAAGCGCCAGCTCAGCTGTCTACCTCTACGCGCGCTGGGCCTACACAGCTCCGTAGGCATGAGCGCCCTGCACCAGGAGGAGAAGTCATGGACCTAGGGTTGCGCGGGTGACGACAGGCTACGTATGGCACGAGCTCTACGGCTGGCATGACACCGGGACCAACGCCGGGCTGCTGCCCGGCAACCTGATGATGCAGCCGTACCTGCACTTCGAGTCACCCGAGTCGAAGCAGCGCTTCAACTCACTGGTCGAGGTGTCGGGGCTCTCGTCGCATCTGGTGCGCATCATGCCGGCGCCGGCGACTGACGAGGACATCCTTCGCGTTCACACTCCTGAGCATCTTGCGCGCATCAAGGCCGACAGCGAGAACATCAGGGGCGGTGACGCGGGCGACGGCACGAGTCCCTTCGGACACCAGGGCTTCCACATCGCAGCACTGGCAGCGGGAGGCGCTATCGCCGCAATGAATGCGGTGCTTGATGGCACGGTCGACAATGCGTACGCGCTCATCCGGCCGCCCGGCCATCACGCTCGCCCTGAGACCGGCATGGGCTTCTGCATGTTCGGTAACGCGAGCATCGCGATCAGACATGCGCAGGCACGCAATCCCGAGCTTCGCGTGGCGACGGTCGACTGGGATGTGCACCACGGCAATGGCACGCAGGCGATCTTCTACGACGACCCGTCGGTGCTGACGATCTCCCTGCACCAGGACGACCTGTTCCCGCGCGACAGTGGCGCGATCTCCGAGCGCGGCGAGGGTGCTGGCGACGGATACGCGATCAACGTGCCACTCCCGGCCGGCACCGGAAACGGTGGTTACCTGGCCGCGCTGAACGAGGTGGTTGTCCCGGCGATTCGGCGCTATCGACCCGATGTCATCGTCGTACCGTCCGGCTTCGATGCGAGCTGCTTCGATCCGCTGGGTCGGATGTCGGTGACGGCGAGTGGCTACCGCGACATGACACGGGTGCTGATGGATGTCGCCGCTGAGGTCTGCGATGGACGGATCATGATGACCCATGAAGGCGGGTACTCCCCGACCTATGTGCCGCTCTGTGGCGTCAGCGTGCTCAGCGAGATGTCCGGAGTCCCTGTCGACATCATCGACCCGCTGTACGCCGGCTTCGACACCATGCCCGAGCACGCCGTGTCGCCCGCGCAGCG
>CAJAKT010000374.1 GCA_903940375.1 uncultured bacterium
GGTCGGCTCGCTGGCCCGCCAGATCATGGCGAACCGTCCCGATGCCGCTCCTCATCAGGACTCGGACCCGTTCGTCGCCGACATGATCAGCAAGATGGGTGTCAACGTCCTTACCCGCGTCCTCGCCCGTGTCCACGAGGAGGCGAAGTACTTCAAGCTCGCCAAGAAGTGGCTGACGGAGATCGACCTGCATGGCGACTTCTACGTCAAGCCGGAAGAGCCGCAGTCAGGCAAGGGCTTCGGCTCCACCGAGGCCGCCCGCGGTGCGCTCTCCGACTGGATCGTCATCGAGGACGGCAAGATCGCCAACTACCAGGTGATCACGCCCACCGCATGGAACATCGGCCCGCGTGACGGTGACGAGAACCATGGCCCGATGGAGAAGGCCTTCATCGGTACCCCCGTCGAGAACCCGGACTTCCCGGTCGAACTGGCGCAGGTCGCGCACAGCTACGACTCCTGCCTGGTCTGCACCGTGCACGCCTATGACGGCAAGACCGGTCGCGAGCTGGCGAAGTACCGGATGGGCGGCGGCTGACCGGCCGCACGACCTGCAAGGACTCGGGACCCCGGTGCGCAAGCACCGGGGTCCCGGCACTCCCGCGACTGGTAGGAAGGCCCCTCATGCTGACTCCCCCGCCCACCGACACGGTCATCGTCGGCTGCGGCAACCTGCTGCGTGGTGACGACGCGGCTGGCCCGATTCTGGTGCGGGTGCTTGCCGAGCGCGATCTGCCCCCGGGGGTCCGCCTGATCGATGGTGGCACCGCGGGCATGGACGTCGCCTTCGCCATGAGAGGTGCCCGGCGAGTGATCGTCGTCGATGCGTCGAACATCGGTGTCGAGGCGGGCACGATCCACCGGGTGCCCGGCGAGGAGCTCACCGACCTCACGCCGCCCGAGGGCAACCTCCATCGCTTTCGCTGGGACCAGGCCCTTGGCTTCGCACAGTGGCTGCTGAAGGACGAGTACCCGCAGGACGTCACGGTGTGGCTCGTCGAAGGCGAATCCTTCGAACCCGGGGACGTGCTGTCCGACGCTGTGCAAGCCTCTGTCGAGCGGATCGCTGACGAGATCGCGGCGGACGTGCTGGCCGACCATGGAGGTGACCTGGGTGAGCGCTGATGTCCCCGCCTGGGAGCCCCCCGCCTTCCCGTACGTGGAGGAGGCGCTCTCCGCACG
Source organism: uncultured bacterium (assembly GCA_903940375.1). Lineage (GTDB taxonomy): Bacteria > Actinomycetota > Actinomycetes > S36-B12 > S36-B12 > UBA10649. Next base: position 1,183 of record CAJAKT010000374.1, read on the forward strand.
CACGGAGGTCGTCGAGGAGTCGCGGCGCTGGATCGTGTACCTCGACGTCGTCCTCGTCTCGGGCGCAGTTCGCAAGCGCGTCGGCGAGTACCACGATGAGCGGCGAGCCGTCCATGCTGCGCGCATCATCGAGCGCAACGTCAACCGCGGGATGGGCTACACCCCCAGCTACGAGAGCATGTTCGACCCGATGATCGACCAGCGACGAGAAGGACTCACGTGAACCTGCCCGGTCCCCGCCCCCAGCCGCTCGGCGCCCTGCCCTGGCCGGCCGGGATGCTGCTGCTGCCCGACACGTCCGGCGCGTCAGCGCTGTGCGCCGAACTGGTCGTGGGCGCGACCCCCGCACAGTGGCCGGCGGAGACGCAGTTCCTCCGGCTGGCCCTCGACGATGACATCGACGGCGCCGCCGAGAGCATCGACGGTGACGATCTCGTGAGTCGCTACAACCGCGCGGTGCTGGTCGGTGGCGACGATGCGTGGGCCGCGCTTGCTGCCGAGTCCGAGGGCGAACTTCGTGCCTTGGTCGACACTGCACGCTTCAGTGTCGGCCTTCTCGATGAGCCCCCGTCACTTGACGGAGTCACCGGCGAGGTGGCTGCCGTTGTCGGCAGTGCGCGTGCGTCGAGCTCAATGGAGCGCGGTGATTTCACAGGTGCCGTCGCTGAACTCGGTGACGCCGCGGAATCCGCTGATGCGGCAGGCAGCCCTCTGCTTGCGGCATCCCTGCGGCTGACGCGAGCGGAGCTCATCCGCGAACGTCTGGACGACCCCGCTGCCGCCGCTCGCGAAGCCGATGCGGCCATCCAGCGGCTCCCCCTGACCGCACCGAGCGAGCTGCGCGCCGAGCTCCAGGTGACCCGTGCCCTGGCCCGCCAGCAGCTGGCCGGCACCGACCGTGGTGCACTCCTTGCCGTGGTCGCTGACCTCACCGAGGCCACCAAGATCTTCCGCGAGGACACCTACCCGGAGATGTTCGCGACCATCAACCAGCACCTCGCACTGGCGTACCTGGTGATGCCGATGAGCAGCGAGGGCGACCGCATCCGTGTCGGCGTTGCCGTGAACTCACTGCGCGCCGCCCTTCGGGTCTTCACCCCCCAGACGCATCCCGTCGCCTGGGCGAGCACACAGCTGAACCTCGCGAACGCACTGCAGTACCTGCCCAGTGTGCATCAGGAGAGCAACCTCGACGAGGCCGTGCAGCTGTACGAGGAGGTGCTGCAGTACCGCGATGCGGAGCGTGATCCGCTCGGCTATGCGCGCATCCTGGCGAATCAGGGCAATGCCCTTGGCCACCTCGGCGTCTTCGGTGACGCACGCACGCGACTCGACCAGGCTCGCCGTCTCTTCGATGCGGCTGGCGACACCGAATCCGTCGCCAGCGTCGACGAGGTGCTGGCGAGCCTCGACGCCGCCGA
>CAJAKT010000375.1 GCA_903940375.1 uncultured bacterium
TCGCTCGCCCGCTCGACAGAGATCGTCGCCGGGTCGTCGGCCGTGCGGAGCGACGCATTCGTGTCGCCGTCGGTGACGTATGGGCCGAAGCGGCCGTCCTTGATGACCATCGGCTTGCCCGTCGTCGGGTCATTGCCGAGTTCGCGCAGCGGGGGCTTGGCCTGGCCACGACCGCGTCGCGGCTTCGGCTGCGCGAACAGCGCGAGCGCCTCCTCGAGCGTGACCGTGAAGATCTCCTCCTCGGCAGCAAGCGACCGCGAGTCCTTCTCCTTCGTCAGGTACGGGCCGTAGCGGCCGTTCTGCGCGGTGATCTCGATGCCGTCGGCCGGATCGGTGCCGACGACGCGCGGCATGCTCAACAGGCGGAGCGCCTCCTCAAGCGTGATCGTCGGCAGCGTCATGCTCGCGAACAGTGACGACGTGCGCGGCTTCGCCGACTTCGGCGAGCCCTCGGGCAGCACCTCAGTGACGTAGGGGCCGTAGCGGCCGGACTTCGCCACGATGGCCAGGCCCGTATCAGGGTTCACGCCCAGGTCGAAGTCGCCGGACGGCTCGGCCAGCAGGGCCTCGGCCTTCTCCGCGGTGAGCTCGTCGGGCGCCAGATCGACGGGAATGTTCGCCCGCTCCTCGCCGCGCTCGACGTACGCGCCGTAGCGACCGACCCGCAGCATGGCGTCGGTGTCGGCGATGGGGAAGGTCGCGATGGCGCGGGCATCGATCGCACCCAGGTCCTCGGTCAGCGGCTTCACGCCAGGGAAGTCGCCGCTGACACTGTGACCGCCACGCCAGAACGCTTCCAGCTGCTGGACGCGATCGGCCTGACCCGTCGCGATGAGGTCAAGGACCTCTTCCATGTTCGCGGTGAACTGGTAGTCGATGAGGGCGGTGAAGTGCTCCTCCAGCAGGCGCACGACCGCGAACGCCGTGAAACTCGGTACGAGCGCCGAGCCCTTCTTCCATACGTACCCACGATCGACGATGGTCGACATGATCGAGGCGTAGGTCGACGGCCGGCCGATGCCGAGCTCCTCGAGCCGAGCGACCAGCTTCGCCTCGGTGTATCGGGCAGGCGGCGACGTCGTGTGACCCAGCGGCTCCAGGCTCTCCGCCGTGACAGCGTCGCCCTCGCCCAGGTTGGGGAGCTCGCGCTCACGGTCGTCGTCGTCAGCATCCTCGACGATGTCCTTCAGCGCGGCGTAGAAGCCGGGGAACACGACGACGGTGCCTGATGCGGTGAACTCAGCGTCGGTGCCGTCGGCCGTCCGGGTGCCGAGCTTGACCGTCGTGGTCGCGACCTGGGCATTGACCATCTGCGACGCGACGGTGCGCTTCCAGATGAGGTCGTACAGCGCGAACTCGTCGGCGTTCAGCTCCTTCGACACCTCGCCCGGCGTGCGGAAGGTGTCGCCTGCAGGACGGATCGCCTCGTGCGCCTCCTGCGCATTCTTGACCTTGCTCGCGTATCGCCGTGGGCCATCCGGCAGGTACTCGGGGCCGTAGAGGTCACGTGCCTGATTGCGTGCGGCATTGACCGCCTGCTCCGACAGGTTCACCGAGTCGGTGCGCATGTACGTGATGTAGCCGTTCTCGTACAGCGACTGGGCGACCCTCATCGTGCGCTGACCGCCCCAGCGAAGCCGGTTCGAGGCCTCCTGCTGCAGGGTCGACGTCATGAAAGGTGCCTTCGGCTGACGCTGGCTCGGCTTCTGCACAACCGAGCGAACGGTGAAGCTGGCGCCTGCGAGCGACGCACCCAGCGCACGGGCTCTGGCTTCGTCGAGTACGACGACGGCGGACTTCTTCAGCACGCCCTGCTGGTCGAAGTCGTTGCCGCTGGCAACGCGCACACCATCGACCGCAGAGAGTTTCGCGTCGAATGAGCCAGGCGCAAAGACGCCGACGATGTCCCAGTAGCCGACAGATCGGAACGCGATGCGCTCACGCTCGCGGTCGACGACCAGACGCACCGCGACCGACTGAACACGACCAGCCGACTTGGCGCCCTGCCCGATCTTCATCCAGAGCACCTGCGAGACCGGGAAACCGTAGAGCCGATCGACGATGCGCCGCGTCTCCTGCGCATCGACGAGCTGCATATCGAGATCGCGGGGGTTCGCGACGGCCTCGCGGATCGCCTCCGGCGTGATCTCGTTGAAGACCATGCGCCGGACGGGGACCTTCGGCCGCAGCACCTCCATCAGGTGCCAGGAGATCGCCTCGCCCTCCCGGTCCTCGTCGGTGGCGAGCAGCAGTTCGTCGGCGTCCTTGAGAGCCCGCTTCAGGTCCGCGATCGTCTTCTTCTTCGAGTCGTGCACCACGTAGTAGGGCTGGAACTCGTCGTCGACGTTGACGGCCAGCTTGGCCCAGGGCTTCTTGCGGTCGGCCTCGGGCAGGTCGGACGCCTTGGATGCCAGGTCGCGGACATGACCAACCGAGGCCAGGACCGTGTAGTCCGGGCCGAGGTAGCCGGCGATCTTCTTCGCCTTTGCCGGCGACTCCACGATCACCAGGGTCTTGTCTGCCACGCCGTTCCTCTCCGTTGGCCGTCTCGGCGGAGTCTGACGGTAGCCATCAGGTCCCTGTCAACTTTCAGGGGCCCCCGGTGGAGCCCGGACCGCCCCGGTCCCCCTAGGGGGACCGAAACGAGGACCCCGTGTCCCGCAGAGCGGAACGCGGGGTCCTCGTGACCAGCGGGTCAGACAGCGACCGGGGTCTCCTCGCCGACCGCGATCGGGCGACGCTTGGAGATGATCACCGCGACGACGACGATGGCCACCGCGACGAGGGCGATCGCCCAGCGCAGGGTGGTGTTCGCCGAATCGCCGATGCTCAGCGCAACGACGGCAGGCGCGATCAGCAGGGCGACCAGGTTCATCACCTTGATCAGCGGGTTGATCGCCGGGCCGGCGGTGTCCTTGAACGGATCGCCGACGGTGTCGCCGATGACCGTGGCCGAGTGCGCCTCGGAGCCCTTGCCACCGAAGTTGCCGTCCTCGACGAACTTCTTCGCGTTGTCCCATGCGCCGCCCGAGTTGGACAGGAAGACCGCCATGAGGACACCGGTCGCGATAGTGCCGGCCAGGTAGGCGCCCAGGGCGCCCACGCCGAGGCCGAAGCCAACGGCGATGGGCGTGAGCACCGCGAGCAGACCCGGTGTGATGAGCTCACGGAGCGAGTCCTTCGTCACGATGTCGACAACCTTGGAGTACTCCGGCTTCTCCGTGCCCTCCATGATCCCCGGGTGCTCGCGGAACTGGCGACGCACTTCGAAGATGACCGAGCCGGCAGCGCGGGAAACCGCGTTGATGGCCAGGCCCGAGAACAGGAACACGACCGACGCACCGATGATCAGGCCGACGAGGTTGCTCGGCGAGGCCACGTCGAGGATGCCCAGGTACTGGATCTTGCTGCCCAGTGCTTCGACACCACCCGTGATGTCGATACCGGCCGACGCCGCGGCGCCGAGCACGGCATCACGGAAGGCACCGAACAGCGCCGTCGCCGCGAGCACCGCCGTGGCGATCGCGATGCCCTTGGTGATCGCCTTGGTGGAGTTGCCGACGGCGTCGAGACGGGTGAGCACCGCAGCGCCCTCGCCGTGCACGTCGCCGGACATCTCCGCGATGCCCTGCGCGTTGTCAGAGACCGGCCCGAAGGTGTCCATCGAGACGATGACGCCGACGGTCGTCAGCAGGCCGGTGCCCGCCAGCGCGATCGCGAACAGCGACAGCAGCACGACACCGCCACCGAGCAGGAACGCTCCGTACACCGCAGCCGCGATGATGAGCGCCGAGTAGACGGCTGACTCCAGGCCGAGCGAGATGCCGGCGAGGATGACCGTTGCCGGACCCGTCAGCGAGCTCTTGGCGACGTCGTCTACCGGGCGACGGTTCGTCTCGGTGAAGTACGCCGTGAGCTGCTGGATGACCGCCGCGAGGATGATGCCGATGAAGACGGCCCCGATGACGAAGACCCGCGGGCTCAGTGAGTCGACAGTGAGCGTGGCAGCGATGCCACCGAGCGACTCGATCTCGTCCCACGAAGCCGGCACCCACGTGAACACCGCAGCGATGACCAGCACGGCGCTGATGAGAGCGCTGATGAAGAAGCCACGGTTGATTGCCGACATGCCGGAGCGGTCGGAGGCACGCGGTGACACGGCGAAGATGCCGATGACAGCGGTGATCACGCCGATGGCCGGGATCACGAGGGGCAGCACGAGGCCGAGTTCGCCGAAGGCTGCCTTGCCCAGGATCAGGGCCGCGACGAGCGTGACGGCATAGGACTCGAAGAGGTCGGCCGCCATGCCGGCGCAGTCGCCGACGTTGTCGCCGACGTTGTCCGCAATGGTCGCCGCGTTGCGCGGATCGTCCTCGGGAATGCCCTGCTCAACCTTGCCGACGAGATCGGCGCCGACGTCAGCAGCCTTCGTGAAGATGCCACCGCCGACTCGCATGAACATGGCGAGCAGCGCAGCACCGAATCCGAAGCCTTCGAGGACCTTCGGGGCATCGCCCTTGTACACGAGGACGACGAGAGCCGCACCGAACAGGCCGAGGCCAACGGTGAACATGCCCGCCACGCCACCCGTGCGGAACGCGATCTTCATGGCCTTCTGCTCGCCGCCGTCGCGGGCCGCCGCCGCGACGCGCACGTTGCCGCGCACCGCCAGCCACATGCCCGTGTATCCGGTCACGCCGGAGAAGACGGCGCCGACCAGGAAGAAGATGCTGCGGCCGATCCGCTCGCTGGTGGTCTCTGCCGGCAGCAGGAACAGCACGAAGAAGACGATGACAGCGAAGACCGCGAGGGTCTTGAACTGCCGGTTCAGGTATGCCGAAGCACCCTCCTGAATAGCGCCTGCGATCTCCTTCATGCGGTCGGTGCCCTCATCGGCGGCCAGTACCTCGCGTACGAGGATTGCGGCGACGCCCAACGCGGCGAGCCCGATGATGGCAACGATGACGACGATCGTCAGGTTGCTCCCGGTCAACTCGATCATGGGTCTCCTCGGTGTGTGCCCGCACAGGGACGGACCCCGGTCGGACGGTTGAAAATCGCGGCTGCCCAGAGCATCCGGGGCCGCAGTCCCGCGGAGTCTACGCAGGGGGCCTATACGCCCTCGTCGTAGCCCGGGATGACAGCCCTTACATGAATCGTGACGTTGGTCACGTCAACCGGTCGGCTCGATCGAAGTCGGTCATCGGCCGGCGGGCCATCGCGACCCTGGTCGCGTTCGCGATAGCCAGCAGGTCGATGACCTCCTGGGCGATCGCCCCAGCGATCGGAGGCAGCAGGCCGACCACGGCGAGCAGCATCCCGACCGCGCTCAGGGCGATCCCGCCGATCGCCGTCTGAAGCGCGATGCGGCGAAGCCGCCGCCCGATGTGCATGAGCTCATCGAGCCGCTCGAAGGACGAATCGAGGACGACGGCATCAGCCGCTTCAGCGGTGACGTCGTTGTTCTTCCCGAATGCAACACCGACGGTCGCCGCAGTCATCGCCGGTGCATCGTTGATTCCGTCACCCAGGAACACCGTCGGAGCGAGTGCGGTCTCGGCCTGGACGATCTGCAGCTTGCGCTCAGGCGAGACCTGCGCGAGCGCCTCGGTCAGGCCAACGCGCTCCGCGAGGTAGTCGACCTCACTCCTGCGGTCCCCCGAGAGGAGGAGAGTCCGTACGACCCCATGACGTTCATTCAGATGGGCGATGAACTCGCGGGCTCCCGCCCGCGGCTCGTCGCGGAACTGCATGGTTCCGGCATAGCCGCCATCGACGATGATCACGCACTCCAGCCCGGCTGCCTCCGGCGGCA
>CAJAKT010000376.1 GCA_903940375.1 uncultured bacterium
GATCCGCGTGCCGATGTACAAGCCGTCGAAGGGCAACAGCACGCGCATCGAGTTCCGCTCACTCGACAGCGCCGCGAACCCGTATCTCGCCTTCGCCGTGATGCTCGCTGCCGGGCTCAAGGGCATCGAGGAGGGCTACGAGCTGCCTCGCGGTGCGGAGGACGATGTGTGGGCACTGACCGAGGGGGAGCGGCGTGCGTTGGGCATGAAGCCACTGCCGTCGAGCCTGAACCAGGCGATCCAGGCGATGGAGCGCTCTGAGCTCGTCGCGGAGACCCTCGGTGAGCACGTCTTCGACTTCTTCCTCAGGAACAAGCAGGCGGAGTGGGAGGAGTACCGGCGTCAGGTGACGCAGTGGGAGCTGGACCGCTACCTTCCCCTGTTGTGACCTACGACAGCACTCCTGACACGTCTGACCGCCGGCCGATCGTCCTGGCCATCCAGAACGACCCGACCGACCCGCCGCTGATGGTGGGTGAGTGGCTGGCCGAGGACGGGATCCGCGTCGAGGTGATCGCTGCCTGCTTCGGCGAACCGGTGCCCGCGGCGGTGCCGCCGAATGTGCACGGGATCCTCTCCCTTGGCGGCGTCATGGGCGCCAATGACGACGTCGATGCGCCCTGGCTGGTTCAGGAGCGCGACCTGCTCGCCGATGCGGTCGCCTCCGGGGTCCCCGTTCTGGGACTGTGCCTGGGAGGTCAGCTGCTGGCTGCTGCGACCGGTGGCACCGTTGAGCTGGGCCCGATCACCGAGATCGGCGTCGTGCAGGTGCAGCGAACGGTTGATGGGCTGCTCGATCCCGTCATGTCCCAGGCACTGCCGAGTGCGGGGGCTGACATCCCGGCTGCGCAATGGCATCAGGACCACATCACGGAACTGCCCGATGGAGCGGTGCTCCTGCTGACCAACGCCGCCTGCCGCGTGCAGGGGTTCCGGGTCGGTGACTCCGCCTATGGACTGCAGCTGCACCCCGAGATCGACGCGCAGACCTTCGCCGACTGGGCGGGGATGGTCGACGAGGCCCTCGAGCGATCCGGCCTCGATCCGGCGCTGCTGACTGCCGACATGTTCGCCGCGGAGCATGAGCTCATCGCAGCCTGGCGCCCGATGACGCGCGCCTGGGCCGATCTCGTGTGGGCCCGGGCGCGCGACGCCCAGGAAGCGCCACCCGCGTCATGATCGACCGGCGCACGTCCGACACCGGCCGCCTGATCCGTCTCGGGCTGCAGGACCTCGACCGTGCCCGTCGCCTGTGTGAGACCCCGCGGCTCCAGCCGTTGCTGGCTGGCGGTGAGTCCGACACTGACGTGCTGACCGATATCGGCCAGTCGGCCGATCCGGACACCGCACTGCTCCAGCTCGTGCGCATTCTGGAGGCCTGCGACGAGCGTGATGCCCGCCGGCTCGTGTCGTCAATGCAGGCCGATGCCGACCTGCGTCGACGTCTCATCGATGTCATCGGCATGTCTGAGGCGCTCGGCGACTTCATCGCCCGGCACCCCCGCCAGTGGGAGGTGCTCGCCGATGCCGAGGCCCTGACAACGGCTCCGGCCGCGCGTCAGATGCGGAGCGAACTGCTCACCGCCGTCGGTGCGCACCCTGAGGATCCCTACCCCGTGGCTTCCGGCGCCGACGAACTCGTGCTCGACGCCCTCCGTGTCGGGTACCGACGGATCCTGCTGGGAATCGCTGCCCGCGACATCAGTGGCCTCGCCTCGATGGACACGGTGGCGGCGTGGCTCTCGGATCTGGCGGACTGCGTCCTCGAGGCGGCTCTGGCGATCGCGCGTGCGGAGGTCGGACCGCCCGCCGAGCTCTGTCGGTTCGCGGTCATCGGCATGGGCAAGTGCGGCGCGGGGGAGCTCAACTACGTGAGTGACGTCGACGTCATCTTCGTGGCCGAGCCGGTCGAGGGCGCGGACGATGACCGCGCATTGGCGGCTGCGACATCGCTCGCCATGGGCCTGATGCGCGCATGCACGGCCGTCACGGCCGAAGGGACCATCTGGGAGGTGGACGCAGCGCTGCGTCCGGAAGGCAAGCGAGGTGCGCTGGTTCGCACTGTCGCGTCGCACGTCGGCTACTACGAGCGCTGGGCGAAGACGTGGGAGTTCCAGGCCCTGCTCAAGGCGCGTCCCGC
>CAJAKT010000377.1 GCA_903940375.1 uncultured bacterium
ACGGCCGAGACGATGAAGTCCGGCGCGCTGCCTCCAACGCCTGGCCGAGTTGCATCAGGTCCCACGGGTTCCCGTACCAATCTCTCGCCGACTCCACACCTGAGCGTCACAACCCGCGCGGCATGTGACGCTGGGGTATGGAGTCGACTAGACGTTGAAGCGGAACTCGACGACGTCACCGTCGGACATCACGTAGTCCTTGCCCTCGATGCGCACCTTGCCCTTGGCCTTCGCCTCGGCCATCGATCCTGCGGCCACCAGATCGTCGAACGACACGACCTCCGCCTTGATGAAGCCCTTCTGGAAGTCGGTGTGGATCACGCCAGCGGCCTCGGGCGCTGTGGCGCGCTGCGGAATCGTCCAGGCACGCGCCTCCTTGGGCCCGGCCGTTAGGTAGGTCTGCAGGCCGAGAGTCGCGAAGCCCACGCGTGCGAGGGCGTGGATGCCGGACTCGTCCTGCCCCACCGACTGCAGCAGCTCGAGAGCCTCGTCCTCGGGCAGCTCGACGAGCTCGGCCTCGAGCTTGGCGTCGAGGAACACCGCCTCAGCGGGAGCCACCATCGCGCGCATGCGTGCCTTGAAGTCCTCGTCGGACAGTTCGTCCTCGTCGACGTTGATGACGTAGAGGAACGGCTTGGCGGTGAGCAGGAACAGCTCGCGCAGCGGAGCCGGATCGACACCGGAGGCGAAGACCGTCGTGCCCTGGTCGAGCAGCGCGCGAGCCTCCTCCGCTGCCTCGAGGATGGCCGTGCGCGACTTGTCGGTGCGAGCTTCCTTCTGCAGGCGCGGGATCGCCTTGTCGAGGGTCTGGATGTCCGCGAGGATCAGTTCGGTGTTGATCGTCTCCATGTCGTCCTCGGGCGAGACCCGGCCCTCGACATGCACGACGTCGTCATCGATGAAGGCGCGCAGCACCTGACAGATGGCATCGGACTCGCGGATGTTCGCGAGGAACTTGTTGCCGAGGCCAGCGCCCTCGCTGGCGCCCTTGACGATGCCCGCGATGTCGACGAACTGGACCGTTGCCGGCAGCAGCCGCTCAGACCCGAAGATCCCGGCCAGCACAGCGAGCCGCGGATCGGGCACGCCGACGACGCCGGTATTCGGCTCGATCGTCGCGAACGGGTAGTTGGCTGCCAGGACGTTGTTCTTCGTCAGGGCATTGAACATGGTGGACTTGCCGACGTTGGGCAGTCCGACGATTCCGATACTGAGGGCCACGGCGACCGATCCTAGTGAGGGCCGCACCGCCCGCTCCCACCACGAGGGGCCCTCCGTTGAGTACGGTACGCAGGTGACGTCGTTCGACAGCGGGAGCGGACGGGATCCCATCGATCCCGATTTTGCCGCGCTCTTCCGGCCCGAGGACGTGCCATCGCCCGCACAGCCGCCTGCCGAGCCGGTCGACGAGCCTGACGACGAGCCGCACTTCGAATCGATCGTCGACCCCGTCATCGATCCCCGGGACGAGGAGGCCGCCGAGGAGGCCGCCGTGCTCGTCGACGCCAGCCCGGTCGATCCCGCTCCGCTCGCCGATCCCATCGCTGACACGGGCCGGCTCTTCCGCAGTCAGGGTGTGGCCGGCCACGACGAGGCCGTCCTGGCCCTCACGTCGTCCCATGTCGGCCGGCTGCGGACCCTGGACCGGCAGCGCGAGGGCGAGGCCCCTGCCGTCCTGCTTGATGCCGGTCCGGTCGATCCCGCCAATCTCGATGAGCACGCGATCCCACCCGTCGTCGCGCCGGCCGAAGGGAAGCCAGCCATGACGACCCGCCATCGCTCGCGTCACATCACCGGCGGGGCGGTCTACATCATCGTCATCGGCGTGACGGTCCTCGTCGGTTTCGCCAATGCCCTGCTCGCCAGCGGCGACATCAGCTGGCCCACCGGGCTCGCACTTCTCGCCAGCAGTGTCTACGCCGCCCTCGTCGTGCGTCGCGAGGACGACACCGTCGCCATGATCGTTCCGCCGATCGCTTTCCTCGTTGCCGCACTCACGGCCGGACAGCTGTTCCTCGGCTCCGCTGCAGGCAACATCCTGAATCGCGCTGTCGTGGTCTTCTTCACCCTGGCCGACAACTGGGTCTGGGTGATCGGCGCGACCGTGGCCGCAGTCGCCATCGTTCTCGTGCGCCGCCGGCGCGCCCCGTAGGGCGATCCGCGACGCTACTCGCGCGTGGCGGTCTGGTGAGCGGCCTTGAGGTCACGGCGCAACTCCGGCGGCAGCGAGAAGATGAGGCTCTCCTCAGCCGTGTGCACCTCCTCGACATTGCCGCAGCCACGGTCGCTCAACCAGGTCAGCACATCGTCGACGAGGATCTCCGGCACCGAAGCGCCGCTCGTGACACCGACCGTTGCGCAGCCGTCGAACCACGCCTCGTCGAGCTCGTCGGCCGAGTCGACGCGGTAGGCCGAACGGGCTCCCGCCTCCAGGGCCACCTCCACCAGACGCACGGAGTTCGATGAGTTACCCGAACCGACGACGATCATGACGTCGCACCGCTCCGCGATGTCCTTCACGGCAGCCTGGCGATTCTGGGTCGCGTAGCAGATGTCATCGCTCGGCGGGCTGATCAGATGCGGGAAGCGCTCCTTCAGCGCGCCCACCGTGGCCAGCGTCTCGTCCACCGACAGCGTCGTCTGCGACAGCCACACGAGCTTGTCGGTCTCGGGCACGTCGATCGCCCCTGCCACGTGGATGTCCTCGACCAGCGTCATGACCTCGGGGGCCTCGCCCATCGTGCCGACGACCTCTTCGTGCCCCTCGTGGCCGACGAGAAGAATCTGGTACCCCTCATGGGCGAAGCGCTTGGCCTCCGAGTGGACCTTCGTGACGAGCGGGCACGTCGCATCGATCGTCTTGAGGTTCCGCTCGGCAGCCTCCTCGTGAACCGAGGGGGCCACGCCGTGCGCGGAGAAGATCACGGTGGCGCCCTCTGGCACCTCGTCGAGCTCGTCGACGAAGACCGCGCCGCGCTCCTCCAGGGCGTGCACGACGAACTTGTTGTGCACGATCTGCTTGCGCACGTAGACGGGCGGCCCATAGAGCTCGAGGGCCTTCTCAACCGTCACGACTGCACGGTCGACGCCCGCGCAGTAACCGCGCGGCGCAGCCAGCAGAACCTTCTTCCCTGGGGTCATGCACACATGCTAGGTGCTGGTCCCCAACCCCGCCGATCCGCTTTAGGCTGCGGGCATGGCCCTGGAGACAAGCCCCGAGTCGCCCGCGGCCGTCCGCACGATCTCGCGGATCCTCTCCGACTGGATCGGCCGCCTCGGGGCCGTCTGGATCGACGGGCAGGTGGCCGAGTACCGGCCACGGCCCGGAGCACGCAATCACTACCTCGTCCTGCG
>CAJAKT010000378.1 GCA_903940375.1 uncultured bacterium
CACCCTCGCGGACCTGAACGCGTTCATCGACGACTGCGACGACGCCGACGATGCCCGCTTCGTCGTGGGCCGCGGCCCAGGCGCCGGATCCACCGTCGGCGATCTGGCGGTCGCGGACCGTGCGGGCATGTGGGCTCTGCCCGCGGGGGTGTTCGCGACAGCCACGCGCGGGACCGCGCGGGTCGATGCGAAGGCGAGGATCTGCGTGCGGCAGTGCTTCTATTCGGTGCCCGCCCGCCTGACCGGGACGCGGATCGCGTACGACCTCGGCGCGGAGAGCCTGACTATGTGGGACGGGGCCGTTGTCGCGGCCCGGCATGCCCGTGCCCTGCATCGCAAGGCGGAGGTCCTGGACATCGACCACTACCTGGAGGTGCTGTGGGCCAAGCCCGGCGCGATGCCCGGATCCACCGCCTTGGCCCAGGCACGGGCCAGCGGCCGATTCACCCATGACTACCAGCGGTTCTGGGACCTCGCCCGCAGGCGGCACGGTGACGGCCCAGGGACCCGGGCCGTATGCGAGGTGCTGCTGCTGAACCGGCACCATGCCCGGGCCGACGTTCAGGCCGGGCTGCGGGCCGCGCTGGCGATCGCGTCCACCGACCCCCACGTCGTCGCGGTGGAGACGCGCCGCGCGATCGAGCACCCCACACGGTCATCCACCGCGTGGGAGCACGTCCCGGTGCGCGCACCCGGCGCTCACCGGCCCCTGCCAGACCTGGACGTCTACGACGTGCTGCTGGCCAACCGGAAGGACACCACTCGATGACTGCCCCGACGACCACCCGACCCGCCAGATCGCGCAAGGCCCCGCCCGGCTCAGCGATCACCGAGACCGACCACGCGTTCGACCTCGCCCGCCAACTGTCCCTGACCGGGCTGGCGCCCCTGATCGAGCAGGTCTGCGCTGACGCCACGACCGCGCGGGCCACGTATCCAGGGTTCCTCACCGGGGCGCTGCAGGTCGAAGTCGACATCCGCCACGAACGCCGGCGCCTGCGGCGCATCTACGACGCACGCCTGCCACGGATCAAGACCCTCACCGAGTTCGACACCACCGCGAACCCGGCCATCACCGCGCAGACCCTCGCCCTGCTGGCCTCCGGGTCGTTCATCCCCGCGTCCGAACCCCTTGTCCTGCTGGGGGACTCCGGGACCGGCAAATCCCATCTGCTGATCGGCACGTGCATCGCCGCGGCCGAGAACGGACACCGGGTCCGGTACGTCACCTGCGCCCAACTCGCCAACGAACTCGCCGAGGCAGCAGACGACCTGCATCTGTCCAAGACCGTCGCCCGCTACGGCCGATTCGATCTCTTGGCCATTGACGAGCTCGGCTACGTCCACCTCGACCAACGGGCTGCCGAGCTGCTGTTCCAGATCCTCACCGAACGCGAGGAGAGAGCCTCGATCGCAATCGCGAGCAACTCCCCGTTCTCCAAAGCGCACATGTTCGAGCGAACCTATGTCAGGTGGCGCCGAATGTCGACGGGTTCGCCAGTTCGTCGGGGAGCCTGCCGGGGTCGACGCGATCGGAGATGTAGTTGAGGA
>CAJAKT010000379.1 GCA_903940375.1 uncultured bacterium
CCGATCGTCTTCTTCTTCTCGTCGACCTCGTAGTCGACATCGCGCTTGAGGGTGCTGGCGATGCGCGCGAACTCCGCGTACCAGGTGGTGGCCTGGTCGAAGGAGGAGATGGTCCAGCGCGGTCATCACTTCGCCGTCGTCGACGAGGTCGACTCGATCCTCATCGACGAGGCGCGCACGCCGCTCATCATCAGCGGCCCGGCCGACCAAGCCACGACCTGGTACGCGGAGTTCGCGCGCATCGCCAACACTCTCAAGCGCGATGTTGACTACGAAGTCGACGAGAAGAAGAAGACCATCGGCATCCTCGAAGAGGCGATCGACAAGGTCGAGGACCAGATCGGCATCGACAACCTGTACGACACGGTTAACACGCCGCTCGTCGGATTCATGAACAACGCGATCAGGGCCAAGGAGCTGTTCAAGCGCGACCGCGACTACGTCGTCATGAACGGCGAGGTGATCATCGTCGACGAGCACACCGGCCGCATCCTCGCCGGACGTCGTTACAACGAGGGCCTGCACCAGTCGATTGAGGCCAAGGAGGGCGTCGAGGTCAAGGCGGAGAACCAGACCCTCGCAACCGTCACGCTGCAGAACTTCTTCCGGCTGTACAGCAAGCTCTCCGGAATGACCGGCACGGCGATGACCGAGGCCGCCGAGTTCAACCAGATCTACAACCTCGGTGTCGTCCCGATTCCGACGAACCGTGACATGGTCCGCATCGACAACAGCGACCTCGTCTACCGAACCGAAGACGCGAAGTACAACGCCGTCCTCGAGGACATCGTCGAGCGGCATGCGCACGGACAGCCGATCCTGGTCGGCACGACCAGCGTGGAGAAGTCCGAGACGCTCTCGCGGCTGCTCAAGCAGAACGGCGTTCCGCACGAGGTGCTGAATGCGAAGCACCATGAGCGCGAGGCCGCGATCGTCGCGCAGGCGGGTCGCCGTGGCGCGGTCGTCGTCGCGACGAACATGGCCGGCCGCGGCACCGACATCATCCTTGGTGGCAATCCTGAGTTCATGGCCGCTGCAGCGCTCGAGCAGCGCGGCATGTCGCCCGTCGAGGACCCCGAGGCGTACGAGATTGCCTGGCACGAGGAGATCGAACGGCAGAAGGGCGCGGTGCGCGCGGAGCACGAGGAGGTCACCGGGCTCGGTGGCCTGTACGTGCTCGCGACCGAACGGCACGAGTCCCGTCGCATCGACAACCAGTTGCGTGGTCGCTCCGGACGTCAGGGCGACCCGGGTGAGACCCAGTTCTACCTGTCCCTCGAGGACGACCTCATGCGGTTGTTCAAATCCGACATGGTCGATGCCTTCCTGCGTCGCTTCAATGTGCCGGACGATGTGCCGATCGAGGCGAAGATGGTCACCAATGCCATCCGCTCCGCGCAGTCGCAGGTCGAGGCGCAGAACTTCGAGATCCGCAAGGACGTCCTCAAGTACGACGATGTCCTGAACCGTCAGCGCCTGGTGATCTACGACGAGCGCCGGCGGGTCATCGAGGGCGAGGACATCGAGGAGCAGGTCCGCACGTTCATCAGCGACACCGTCACCGGCTATGTCCAGGCAGCGACTTCCGAGGGCTACCCGGAGTCATGGGATCTCGAGCAGCTGTGGACAGCGCTGAAGCAGCTCTACCCCGTCCAGGTGAGCGTCGAGGAGCTTGAGGAGCGTTCAGGCGGCAGTCGCGCGGGCCTCAGCTCGGACTTCCTCGTGACGGAACTGGTCGATGATGCGCAGGGCGCCTACGACCATCGCGAGGAGACCCTCGGCGACGAGGTCACCCGTGAGCTCGAGCGCCGCGTCATCCTCTCGGTGCTCGACCGCAAGTGGCGTGAGCACCTCTATGAGATGGACTATCTCCGCGACGGCATCGGCCTGCGTGCGATGGCGCAGCGCGACCCGCTGATCGAGTACCAGCGTGAGGGCTTCGAGCTGTTCACGGCGATGATGGACTCCATCAAGGAGGAGACTGTCGGCTACCTGTTCAACGTCGAGGTGCAGGTCAACCCGCCGGTCTCGGAGGAGGCCGCTGCAGCGGTCGACGAGCTCGTCGATGCGACGGGTTCGGATGCCACTGCGGGCCTGGCGGCAGCCGTAGCTGCTGGATCGCAGTCGGCGCGCAAGCCCGAGCCGGAGATCGTTGCCAAGGGCCTGGGGCCGTCACGGCCGCAGAAGATGGAGTACAGCGCGCCCAGCGAATCCGGCGGTGTCATGCACGGGCAGATGGAGGTTGAGGACGGCGGGATCGTCGAGATCGATCCCAATGCCTCGCGGGCCGAGCGTCGTCGCCTCGAGCGGGAGAACCGCAAGAAGCGCTAGCGGTTTCCGCACATCGTCGGACGAGAGTGCATCAGGGCGACGGCAGGACGACGACAAGGTCGCCGACCTTGAGGAAGTCGTAGACGTCCTTCGCGGCCTTCTCCGAGAGTCGGACGCAGCCACCGGCCGCGATGGCGAGGCCGAGTTGCTTGGTGGAGTGCATCGGCTTGCCGTCGTAGTAGCGCGGGATCGCGTGGAAGCCGATCGCCGACTTCGTGTCGGGTCCGTAGGTGAAGCGGTTCATCCAGTTGAAGGTGACCTTCGAGTTCGGGTTGTAGGCCTTCGGCGACTTCGAGAACACGTGATAGGTGCCCTTGGCGGGCCGGTCGAAGCGGCCGACGACGGGGTAACGGGCCACGACCTGGTCCTGCCTGTCCATCAGCCACACGGTCATGAGCGCCTTGTCGTAGACGATCCGCTTGCCGTGGTGCTTGGTGTCGCGCGGACGGTCGGGGACGTTGCGGGCCTTCACCGTCCGGGAGGCGGCCTTCGGCTTGTGCACCTTCGCGGGGGTGGCTGCGGGGTCTGCCGTCGGATCGGCATCGGTGCCCACGATGGTGGTCGCCGTGGGAACCGGATGCTCACTGGCGGTGGCGGGCAGCATCCAGGCGGCCAGCAGGGCCAGGCCCGCGACCAGGGCGATGACAGAGATGACCAGCCGCCGAGGTGCGAGGCGGATCGTGGACAGGGCGCGCTGGACCGGTGTGGGCGGGGAAGCCATGTCCCCACTGTCCCGTAGGCCTCACGCGTAACAGGGATGCGACGCGCCGCCGTCGCTCAGCCCATTTCGATGGCGGTGGCCAGCCAGCGGCCGGCGACCGCCTCGAGCCGGATGGCGATCGCCTGGGCGCGCTCCCCGCCCACCAGGACGGCAGACGTCTCGACGATGCCCGGCGCTACCGGGCAGACGCGCACGGCCCGGACGGTGCGCAGTCGAGACACGCCCTGCTTCGCGCGGGCAGACGGGTGCCGGGCGACATGCGTGCCCCGGCGAGCGAGCCGGGCCAGTTCGTCACGAGCCACCCAGCGGGTGAGCTGGCCGGGTGGGCGCTCCCCGACGGAAACCTCGGCAACCGCCCGGGCAAGGCGAGCCACCCAGGGGCCTGGATCCGGCAGTTCCGTCGGGACGTCAGGTGCCGAGTCGGTGCCCACCAGGCGCAGGCCCCGGGGGACGGGGGGCACCGCCGGTACGCCGGGGCCCACCTCCCACTCGTAGGGCAGGGCCAACTGGCGGGATGACTCGGTGCGGCCCCCGGGCAGCACCCGCAGGGCGACCGGCGCTGGCCGGGTCGACTCCTGTGGCGTCGGGGCGATTCGGGTCTGGATAGTCGTATTCACGGCACAGTCCTCACGGTTCGACGAATCGGAAGCCGCGCCGGGGGAACCGCGGGGCCTGGTCGGATGATCAGGCTGAATCCATGTGTTTGCTTACGTTTGCATTTGTATGACATCAGTTGCGATGTGTCAAGAGCCGATCCGTGCCGGGGGACGACGCCTGCGATGAGGGTGTGCCCCGGGGTGGCGGTCGGCAAACGGGGGAAATAGTCAGGGAATGGTCAACGGCGGCGTTACCGAATCGATGCAGAGGGCTTTCCGCCCTGCGGAACACAGTCGGCCATCGCGAATGTGACCCACCTAACTTCACACGCGTCGCGGCTCTGGAGGGCAGGTGGCTGGCGGGCTCCATCGTGGACCTCGTCTGGGTGAATGGAGAGCACATGAGAATTCCACAGACCATGCGCGTTGTCGCAGCGGTCGCCACCGTCGGCCTGCTGGCCTCGGCGTGCGGCCAGAGCCTCGACAGTGCGGACTCGGCCGGCAGCACTGCCGCGAGTGCCGCGGCGTCGACGGCTGCATCCGCCGCTGGTGGCGCGGCGACCGACACGATCAAGGTCGGCTTCGTCACGCCGATCACCGGACCGCTTGCGGCATTCGGTGAGGGCGACCAGTGGGTCGTCGACTCGATGTCGGCGTGGTTCGCGGAGCATCCGATCCAGGCGGGTGGCAAGTCCTACGGCGTGGAGATTCTGCTCAAGGATTCGCAGAGCGATCCCAAGCGCGCTGGCGAAGTCGCTGGTGAACTGATCAACACCGACGGCGTCGATGTCGTGCTGTCACACGCGACCCCGGAGACGACGGTGCCGGTCGCAGCCCAGTGCGAGGCCAACGCCACCCCGTGCATCACCGCTGACACGCCGTGGCAGCCGTGGGTCGCTGGCCTCGGCGGCAACCCCGGGGATCCGTCCAAGGGCTTCAACTGGTCGTACCACTTCTTCTGGGGTCTTGAGGACATGGCCGCGGTCTATATGGACATGTGGAACCAGATCGACACGAACAAGAAGGTCGGTGCCTTCTACGCGAACGACGCCGATGGCCAGGCCTTCACTGATGTCGCGCACGGCTTCCCGGCGATCCTCGGACCGGAGGGCTACACGTTCGACAACCCGGGCCTGTACCCGCTCGGGACCCAGGACTTCTCGTCGCAGATCTCGGCGTTCAAGTCGAATGACGACCAGATCCTCGATGGCATCGTGGTGCCGCCGGACTTCATCAACTTCTGGAAGCAGGCCAAGCAGCAGGGCTACAACCCGAAGATCGCAACGATCGGCAAGGCGATCGAGTTCCCGTCCGCCGTTGCTGCGCTAGGCGATCTCGCGCTGAATCTCGGTACGGAGGTCTGGTGGGCACCCAGCTACCCGACAACCTCGAGCCTGACTGGGCTGTCGTCGGCCGACTTCGCGAAGGCGTACACGGACGAGACCGGCAAGCAGTGGAATATGCCGCTCGGCTTCGTCGAGTCGATGTTCGAGACGATGGCGGCTGCCGTGACGGCTGCGGGTGGGCCGGACAAGCAGGGCATCGCCGATGCGATGAAGACCATGAAGGTCGATGCCCTCGTTGGCACGCTCGACTGGGGCAAGGGTCCGTTCCCGAACGTCGCCAAGACCTACCTGACCGGTGGGCAGTGGCGTAAGGCGGAAGGCGGCGCATTCCCCTACGACCTCGTGATCGTGTCGAACGCGCATGCAAAGGAACTGGGACTCGACGTCCCGATGGGCGGCAAGGTCGAACCACTGCCGTAGTTCCGCGTGGTGGTGGGGGGCGGTGAGACCGCC
>CAJAKT010000380.1 GCA_903940375.1 uncultured bacterium
CCACGAGCAGGACGGCCTGATCCTCGGCCAGCAGGCCGACGATCTGAGCGAGGACCACGTCACGCCCGATGAGCGCACGATTCGACGCGAGCGCTCGCTTCGCGCTGCCTGCCATACCCTCGGCCCCCTGACACCTTCAGCCCCCCGGCACGTGGCGCTCACGCTAGTGGCGGCAGCACGAGTGTGCGAGATGTGGCGCAAAGGGACGATGAGGGATCTCTCCTGCCCGGCGAGGCTTCCTCAAGTAGCCCCCGCCTACCAGAGGAGAGAAATGAACATTCCGTTCCGCACCAACAACCGCACGACCCCCGGCGCACGCCCGCTCGCCCTGCTTGCCTCGCTCAGCCTGGCCGCCACCGGCCTGCTGGGCATCGCCCTCGCCCCGGCCGCCTCGGCGGTGGACCCCGGCGTGATCAGCCTGAGCGTCACGGGCGGCTCGGACCCCAATACCGTCGTTGCTTCCTGGAGTGACACGGCTGCGCCGGGCCAATACGAGGCTTCGTGGTGGCAGGACTGCGGCAGTGGCTACGGAGCGGAGAGCAGCGCCTACGGGGTGACCTCGCCGCAGACCCTAAGCGCCACGGGTGGTTGCACGGTCCGTGTGAGGATGCGGAGCTTCCCGCCGGCATCAAGCGTGCTCCTCTCCGTGAGCCAAGATGTCTTCGCCATCGCGACGTCGGCGCCAGCGCCCACCGCACCATCGCCAGCGTGCGACGGGGTCTGGGAGGAAAGGAATTCCGCCACAGGCGCCGGTTCCTGCACGAAGAGCTACCCCGTGTGCTGGTACGAGGATTCGTACAACTCCACCACATACGAGATGCACCGTGTATCGGTCATTCGGTTCTGGGAAGGCACCGCCTGGGCCGATCCTTATGTCGAGCAGTGGATCGACGCCAGCACGATTCCTGACGAGGCGGTCTTCCCCAATCTCACCGTCGCCGGGGGTACCGCCTTCACCGCTCACGGCGATCAGTCCATCTGGGGTGGTGGAAAGTGCGACGGTTCCGGTGACCCGACCCCCCCGTCTGAC
Organism: uncultured bacterium; assembly: GCA_903940375.1. Lineage (GTDB taxonomy): Bacteria > Actinomycetota > Actinomycetes > S36-B12 > S36-B12 > UBA10649. The sequence goes on from CAJAKT010000380.1 coordinate 1,031, forward strand.
GATCCGACCCCTGGGCCGGCTGCACCCAGCACAGCCGCACCGCAGGCTGCACCGGCACCGGTCGTGGACTACTGCCCGGATGTCACCGGTGTGCAGTGGGAGAACTACGACTGCCTGACGGGCATCTCCGCCCCTGCTGCTCCTGTGGCCGTGGTCGAAGCGGCCGTCGCCATTGCTGCACCCGCAGCGGCGACCCTGCCCGCCACCAAGCCCGCTGCGACCGTAGCCGTTCCCGCAGCGGCGACCATCCCCACTGCGGTTCCTGCTGGCGACGGATCCTCCGCACCGAGCAGCCTGCCCATGTGGGTCATGGCGCTGGCCACTATCGGCGTGCTGGCTGCGGCCGGCGCTACCCGCAAGATGGCGGGAGCGCGCACCGAGTAGCACGCGCTTCAGCCCGAGACCGGGCCCCGATGATCACCGTGCGAGGGACGGGGATCATCGGGGCCCGCGCTCATGCCAGGGGTGGTTGCGTCTCGCCTCGTCCCGCACGTCCGAGGATGCCCAGGACGACGATTCCCACGATGACGGCACCGACTGCAGCTGCGGCCAGCAATGCGGGGCGGCGCATCGCTCGCACCGAGTCCTGCATGACCGCAACCGAGTCGCTGTGTACTTCGAGCGTGTCGGGAACGGAATCGAAACTCTGCGCGGCCTTCGACTCGGCGAGACTGCGGGCCCGGTTGGGTGTCCAATGGAGGTGATGGTCTTTCGCCCTGGGGGGTGCGCCATGCGCCGTCACCGGATTCCCGTCATTCTCGTTGCGCTGGCCGTGGCCGGCCTGTTGGCTGCTGGCTGCTCGAGCCCGCCGGAGGCGGGGAGCACCACCACGGTGTCGTATCTGTGGGTGGTGAACTCCGAGGGCGGCACGATCACCGGGAGTGGTGATGCCGGGTTGACGTTGACGTTGACCGGGGTGCGGGACTATGCGACGCAGTTCGCGGACCGGCCGGTGCGTCACGCCTATGTGCTGTCGACCACGGACTTCGCGGACCGGTGGGAGCAGTGGTTCAGCCTGGTCACGCCCAATGCGGTGCTGTCGTTCACCGAACCGGCCTCACCGATGCCCGCCAGCATCGTCCTGGAGGTCACCGACCCCGTGTATGACAAGGCTGCGGGGACCCTGGTGTTCGACGCGGCCCGCCTGCACCGTGAGCCGGACCCGCATCCGGACGCCGTCGAGGCGATCGCACTGCCCAACGTCCCGACACCGGCGACATTCATCAGCGGGGCCCTGTTCATCGACAGCGCCGGCGACGAGACACCGCCGGGGGCGGCTGCATTGGAAAGTGCCGCGACGACCAGCGAGGCACCGACGTCCGAGTCCGCGACGGCGTTACCCGACATCAGCGGGAGCACGGGTCCGGAGCAGCCACTGGCCGCGGCGGCTCCTGCCCACTACTTCATCGGTGACACCGGTCC
>CAJAKT010000381.1 GCA_903940375.1 uncultured bacterium
CCAGAAGCTCACAGAGAGCCGCGTTGACCCAGACGAACGCCCCATCCGGCGCAACCAGGCACGAGGCGATGGCCGAAGCCTCCAGCGCCTGAAGCGGGAGCTCCGCCTGCTCGACGAAGTCGAACATCACAGACCCCCCTCCGTTACCCGAGCGCCAATGACGGTAAGCGCCATTGCTTCAGTGTGAATGTGCCAACCCTGTCATCAATCGACCTCAATTTCGCGCCGCCCACGAATCAGAGTAGCGACCGAGAGTCTCCGACCAGCCAGGTCGCAAGGCTCCCCGGAACAGGGGGAAGGCCCGCTGAGAGCTACCGCAGCAGCGACTTCGCCATGACGATGCGCTGCACCTGGTTGGTGCCCTCGTAGATCTGGGTGATCTTGGCATCGCGCATGTAGCGCTCCACCGGCCAGTCCTTCGTGTAGCCGGCCCCACCGAGGGCCTGGACGGCGTCGGTGGTGATCTCCATGGCCATATCCGAGGCGAAGCACTTGGCCGCGGCCCCGAAGAAGGTGAGGTCAGGATCCTGCCGTTCGCTCTTCGCCGCGGCCACGTAGACCAGCTGGCGGGCTGCCTCGAGCTTCATCGCCATGTCGGCGATCATGAACTGGATGCCCTGGAATGACGAGATCGGCTTGCCGAACTGCTGGCGGTCCTTCACGTAGGCCGTCGCGACGTCGAGGGCACCCTGCGCGATGCCCACGGCCTGTGCGCCGATCGTGACGCGGGTGTGATCGAGAGTCGACATCGCGGTCTGGAAGCCGGTGCCCGGTGCGCCGACGATTCGGTCGCCCGGTATCCAGCAGTTGTCGAAGAGGATCTCGCGCGTCGGTGAGCCGTGGATGCCCAGCTTGCGCTCCGGAGTGCCGAGCGAGAAGCCCTCGTCGTCACCGTGCACGACGAATGCGGAGATGCCGCCGCGGGCACCCTTCTCGGGATCGGTCACGGCCATCACCGTGTAGTAGGTGGAGATGCCGGCGTTGCTGATCCAGCTCTTCTGGCCGTTGAGCACCCAGCCGCCGTCCTTCTCGACCGCACGCGCCTTCATGGCGGCTGCATCGCTGCCTGCCTCGCGCTCGCTGAGCGCGTACGAGAACATCGCCGCACCGCTCGCCACCTGCGGCAGGTAGGTCTGCAGGAGGGCCTCATCGCCCGCCACCATCAGTGGCATGGTCCCGAGCTTGTTGACCGCCGGGATGAGCGAGCTCGACGCGCAGCCGCGAGCGACCTCCTCGATGACCAGGCATGCAGCCAGCGCATCGCCGCCCTCGCCGCCGTAGGCCTCGGGGATGTGGATCGCGTGAAAGCCGGACGCGCGCAGGGCCTCGTAGACGTCCCAGGGGAACTCGCCGGTCTCGTCGATGTCGGCCGCACGCGGCGCGATCTTGTCGCGAACGAGGTCCTGGACGGCCTCCCGGAGGGCCATGTGCTCGTCGGTCAGGTTGAATTGTTGGAAGTCCATGTTTCCAGCCACGAGCGTCACCCTACTAGCCTGTCGCCATGACGCAACGACTGTCGGTCATCGGCACCGGCTACCTCGGCGCCACCCACGCGGCATGCATGGCCGAACTCGGATTCGAGGTGATCGGCCTCGATGTCGATCCCGCCAAGGTCGCCATCCTGACCGGCGGTCACGTGCCCTTCTACGAGCCCGGGCTCGACGAGGTCCTCGCCCGCAACATCGAGGCCGGCCGGCTCCACTTCACGACCTCCTTCGAGGAGGCCGGTGCCTTCGCCGACGTGCATTTCATCTGCGTCGGGACTCCCCAGGCCGCTGGTGCCCAGAAGGCAGACATGTCGCAGGTCTTCGGCTCCATCGACTCCCTGACGCCCCACCTCCGTCCCGGCGCCCTCGTCGTCGGCAAGTCGACCGTTCCCGTCGGCACGGCCGCCGAGATCGAGGCCCTCCTCGCGAAGACCGCCCCCGAAGGGGTCGAGGTGGCCTGGAACCCCGAGTTCCTGCGCGAAGGCTTCGCCGTCGAGGACACCCTGCACCCCGATCGTCTCGTCGTGGGCGTTCACTCGCAGCGCGCCGAGGATCTGCTGCGCGAGGTCTACGCCCCGATCATCGCCGAGGGCGTGCCCTTCCTCGTCACCGACTTTCCGACCGCCGAGCTGGTCAAGGTGGCCGCCAACTCGTTCCTCGCCACGAAGATCTCGTTCATCAACGCCATGGCCGAGGTGTGCGAGGCCGCCGGTGCCGATGTCACGCAGCTCGCCACCGCCATCGGCTACGACCCCCGC
>CAJAKT010000382.1 GCA_903940375.1 uncultured bacterium
ACCATCGGGACGATGGTCGACACCCTCCCCGCCGGCATGACCCCCAGCGACTACACGGGCATGGGCATCTACTACCGCTCGATCCAGTCCCGCACGCTGGATGCCCTCACCATCCACGACTACCTCTGGCGCTGGGATACTGACTGGTTCTGGTGCTCGCGGGCGTTCGGCGCACAGAACCCGACACTGCGACGCATCTGGCCCAAGAGTCGCCTCCGCAGCGACGTCTACTGGAAGCTCGTAGCCCTGGACCGGAAGCACTCCCTGTCCGCACGGGCAGCACGACTGCGCGGGAAGCCGGCCCGAGAGGCCGTGGTCCAGGACATCGAGGTGCCCGCCGATCGGCTCGTCGAGTTCCTCGACTTCTTCCACCGTGAGGTCGGGATCGAGCCAGTGTGGGTATGCCCCCTGCGCCAGCGCGACCCGGCGGCCCGCTGGCCGCTCTACGAGTTCGATCCTGATGTGCTCTACGTCAACGTGGGCTTCTGGTCGACCGTCCCGCTTCCCGCTGGCGTGGACCCCGAGGAAGGTCGGGTCAACCGACGCATCGAGCAGGTCGTGACGGAGCTCGACGGACGCAAATCCCTCTACTCGACCGCCTTCTACGACCGGGAGGCCTTCCGGGGTATCTATGGCGGACCCGAGTACGACCGGCTCAAGAACCTCTACGATTCTGGGGGCCGATTGCGCGGCCTCTACGAGAAGGTCGTCGAACGACAGTAAGGAGGCGGTGCGGTGAAGCTGGCTGAGGTGTTCTCCCTGGTCGTTCCCGCCGACCGTGGCGTTGGCTTTCGCGCCTATGACGGCTCGTCCGCCGGACCGGACGACGCCGAGGTCATCATCGATGTTCGCAGCCCCCGGGCAGTCCAGTACCTGGCATCCGCCCCCTCCCAGCTCGGTCTCGCCCGTGCCTACGTCTCCGGCGACCTGGAGATCATCGGCGACCCCTACACCGCGCTCAGCCGCCTCTACCCCATGCCCCTGGACCACCTCACGTGGGCGGACAAGGCCCGACTCGCGCGCCAGTTCGCCCCGTACGCCGTCAAGCGGCCATCACCGCCCCCGCAGGAGCGCCAGCTGACCGGACGCCGGCACTCCAAGGGCCGTGACGCCGATGCGATCCACCACCACTACGACGTCAGCAACCGCTTCTACTCCTGGGTGCTGGGTCCGTCGATGGCCTACACCTGCGCGGTTTTCCCCACGGCCGATGCCTCGCTCGAGACCGCGCAGGAGGAGAAGTTCGATCTGGTCTGCCGCAAGCTCGGGCTCGAGCCCGGCATGCGCCTGCTCGATGTCGGCTGCGGCTGGGGCGGCATGGTCATGCATGCCGTCAAGCACTACGGCGTCACCGCCATCGGCGTGACCCTCTCCGAGCAGCAGGCGCATTACGGTCAGGAGTCGATCGAGCAGGCCGGGCTCACCAGCCAGGCCCAGATCCGGTTCAGCGACTACCGGGATCTCCCCGAGTCCGGCTTCGACGCCGTCTCATCGATCGGCCTCACCGAGCACATCGGTCGAGCGAACTACCCCGCCTACTTCTCCTTCCTCTACGGCAAGCTCCGCCCCGAGGGCCGGATGCTGAACCACACGATCACCCGTCCGCACGACCGCTGGGTCAGCCACCTTCGCAAGTCATTCATCAATCGCTATGTCTTCCCCGACGGCGAGCTCTCCGGTCCCAGCCAGGTCATGACGGCGATGAACTCCGCCGGCTTCGAGATCCGTCACGAGGAGAACCTCCGCGAGCACTACGCGCTGACGCTCAAGCACTGGTGCCAGAACCTCGAGGAGCACTGGGACGAGGCCGTTGCCGAGGCGGGGCTGGGCACCGCCCGCGTCTGGCGCCTGTACATGGCGGCATCCCGATTCGGCTTCGACATCGACATGATCCAGCTGCACCAGATGCTGGGCGTGAAGCTCGGCCCGGGCGGCTCGAGCGGCATGCCACTGCGCCCCGACTTCAGCACCAAGCCCGTGCACGCCTGAATTCACGGCGCCTTGAATCACGACATCAAGTGATCGTTCCATTCGGCGGGATGGTTGACGCCGATTTCTAGGACTTAGGTCCCTTCTTCGCATATTTGTTCACAATCGCTCGTCATCAAGGGTTCACCGCTGGCAGCATGCGCCAGC
>CAJAKT010000383.1 GCA_903940375.1 uncultured bacterium
CGTGGATGCCACCCGCAGTGTCTCGGCTGCGCCTGCCCGCAGGGAGTCCAACGACACGAACGCCCCACCCGACGTCCCGTTGCGCGAGACCATCGGGACCTCACCGACCGAAGCCGGATCGAGCATGCCGAGCATTACTTGCGTCAATCGCACACCGTCGGCGATGGCGTGATGGAAGCGCGTGATGACGACGGAGCCCGGTGAACCGTCAGCAACGATGACGGGACCGACGACGACAGCCGACCACAGGGGATGGTTACGGTCGAAGGCCCTGCCCCGCTCCACTGCCAGATATCGCTGGACGTCGACCATCTGCGCCCCCGGGGGCAACGCGACCATGGTCACGTGACGGTCGATGTCGAAGTCAGGGTCGTCGACCCAGTACCAGGACGTTCCGCGACTCTCGGCCCGCCTGCCGAACACGGGATGCCGTTGGACGAGTGCGGCGAAACCAGAACGCAGGTCATCGGCCGTGAGGGTCCCGGCCAGCACCACGGCCACATCGACGACCATGAGGTTGTTGGGCCGGTCCATCGTCAGCCACAGGGCATCCTGCGCGCTCATCGGCGTCGCGGCCATCGTCACCCTCCTCCGTCCGGACCATCAGCGTAGGCAGCCCCCGCGAGTTTCGCGCCCGTGGGCCGGCCATTACCTTTCGGTCATGGCCGAACTGCGCATCGGAGGAGTCCTTGACCCGACGAGCCGGGAGCGGACCGCCGATCCGACCGTGATCGGCACCGCTGACCTCACCACGCACGGGGTCATCGTCGGGATGACGGGCTCCGGCAAGACCGGGCTCGGCATCGTGCTGATCGAGGAGTGTCTCGCTGCTGGGGTGCCCGCCCTGCTGATCGATCCCAAGGGCGACCTCACGAACCTGTGTCTGACCTTCCCCCACCTGGACCCCACCGACTTCGAGCCGTGGGTCAACGAGAGTGACGTCACCAAGGCTGGCGTAACGGCAGCGGAATACGCCGCCCAGCAGGCCACCACGTGGCGGGAGGGACTTGCCGGCTGGGATGTCAGCCCCGACCGCATCGCCAGCCTGCGCCAGCAAGTGGAGTTCGAGGTCTACACACCCGGCTCCAAGGCCGGCCGCCAGCTGAACATCGTCGGCTCACTTCAGGCGCCCGGTGCGGATGCAAACGAAGAGGACTCGGCCGACGAGATAGAGAGCTACGTGTCGAGCATCCTCGCCATGCTCGGCATCGACGCCGATCCGCTGTCCTCGCGAGAGCACGTCCTGCTGTCATCTCTCATCCAGAACTCATGGAGCCAGGGCATCGACCTCGATCTGCCGACGCTTCTTGGTCAGGTGCAGCAGCCGCCCATGCGCAAGCTTGGCGTGCTCGAACTCGACCAGTTCTTCCCTCCGAATGACCGCGCCGCCTTCGCCGTGCGCCTCAACAACCTGCTGGCCTCCCCCGGCTTCGCTACCTGGCTCGAGGGCGACACCATCGACATCGCATCGATGCTGCGTACCTCCGATGGGCGGCCCCGCTGCGCCATCGTCACCACGGCTCACCTATCCGACGAGCAGCGCCAGTCTGTGACGGCACTGGTCCTGGCGAAGTTCGTCACCTGGACCCGTCGCCAGGGGGGTACATCCGACCTGCGTGCATTGCTCTACATGGACGAGGTCGCTGGCTACCTGCCGCCGACTGCGAACCCTCCGACGAAGAAGCCGATCATGCTGCTCCTCAAGCAGGCGCGGGCATTCGGCGTCGGCGTCGTGCTTTCGACCCAGAACCCCGTCGATGTCGACTACAAGGCACTGTCCAATGCCGGCACCTGGCTCATCGGCCGGCTCCAGACCGAACAGGACAAGGCGCGGCTCATCGATGGCCTCAAGAGCGCGGCCGGAGGCGTGGACATCGCCGCGCTGAGCGAGACGATCTCCGGCCTCGGCAAGCGGCAGTTCCTGCTCAAGCGGGTGGGTTCCGACCAGCCGGCCCTGACCACGACCCGATGGGCCATGAGCTACCTGCGCGGGCCGCTCATGCGCAGCGAGATCACGCGGCTCGCCGAGTCGGGGCTGGTTTCCGGATCGGCACCGGTCACGGCGACACCGAGCGCCCCGCCCACGGCAGATGCGCCGACGGGAGCTGCGTCGCCCGTGGCCGCTCCTCCTCCCGTCGCCGACGACGAAACCCCGGTGGCACCCGCCGTGGCAACGGGGATCGCCGTGTCCTACCTGGATCCGGCGGCACCGTGGGCTGCAGCCGTGGGCGCTGGTTCGGGTCCACGTGTCGAGGCTGCCGCGATCGCGCGCGTTCGGCTGCGTTACGACGACACGAAGGCCGCACTCGTCCACGACGAGGAGTACGAGGCTGTGCTGCTCCCGCTCTCGGCTGTACCGAGCGCCACGGATTTCGTCGCCGTCGACTACGACGACCGTGACTTGCTCACGAGCCCAGCGGGACCGCTGACCTATGCGTTGCCGAATGCCGAGATCAGCCGGAAGACGTGGTGGACGGCACTGCAGAAGTCACTGACAGAGCATCTCGTTGCGACACGAAGAGTTGAGATCCTCACAAACCCGGAACTGAAGATCTACTCGCGCATTGGGGAGACTCCCGAGGAGTTTTCCGAGCGCTGCCGGCAGGCAGCCGACGTGAAGGCTGACGCGGCCATCGCCGCACTGCAGAAGAAGTACGAGACCAAGCTGCGTGCACTGCGGTCGAAGTCCGACACCGCATCTGGAGCAGCGGCGCGAGAGGCCAGCAGGCACGAGATCGAGCACGGTACCGGAGCCCAGGTCGCCAACCTTCTTGGCGGGCTCTTCGGCGGTGCGCGAAGCAGGAAATCCGTCGTGTCCGACGTGCGCCGGGCATCGACATCGGCCGCCCGGGTTGACGCTGCCGCGCAGAAGGCCGGGCAGGCTCGGCAGGCCATATCGGACATAGAGGTCGAACTCGCTGCGGAGGTGGCCGATCTCGATGCCCTGTGGTCGGAGAAGGCCGCGAATGTCCAGCCCCTGCAGATCCCGTTGGCGAAGTCCGATGTGGTCGTCGCCGACTTACGACTTGTCTGGATTCCCACCGGTTCGTGACACCTGAAGTCCCCCGAGAGCGCGCGACGGGGGCCATCGCGGGAGTAGCGTCGCGCGAAACCGTAACGGGAGGGGAAAGTATGTCGACGCATACCCAGGGTGAGGCACCGATCGGCTTCCCGGAGGCCGCCAGCGACAAGGGCCTGAAGTCGGGAGCCCTCGGACTCATGTCGAGCATCGTCATCGGCATGGCATCGACAGCTCCTGCCTACAGCCTCGCCGCAAGCCTCGGCTTCGTCGTGGCGACGGCCAACGGCGATGGCATCGTCGGCGTCAAGGCTCCGTCGATCATGCTGCTCGCCTTCATCCCCATGTTCTTCATCGCCATCGCCTACCAGCAGCTGAACAAGGCCGAGCCCGACTGCGGCACCACGTTCACCTGGGCAACGCGCGCCTTCGGACCTCGTGCCGGCTGGATCGGTGGCTGGGGCATCATCGCCGCAGACGTCATCGTCATGGCCAACCTCGCGCAGATCGCGGGCTCGTACGGATTCCAGCTCTTCGGCCTCGACGGACTTGCCGAGTCGACGTTCTGGAGCATGGTCGCCGGCGTCGGGTGGATCATCGTCATGACGTATATCTGCTATCGAGGAATCGAGGTCTCGGCCCGGCTGCAGTACGCGCTGCTCGGCATCGAGGTCGTCGTCCTCGTCATCTTCTCCTCCATTGCCCTCATCAAGGTCTACAGCGGCGACGCACCGGAGGGCTACCTCACCCCGAGCCTCAGCTGGCTGTGGCCGTCCGGCATGAGCCTCAGTGCCCTTGTCACGGCAACCCTGATTGCTGTGTTCATCTACTGGGGCTGGGACACGGCCGTCAGCGTGAACGAGGAGACCTCCGACCCGGAGAAGACACCCGGCCGCGCTGCTGTCATCTCCACCCTGCTGCTGCTGCTCACCTACGCCATCGTCAGCGTGGCCACCGTGGCCTTCGCCGGGACAGGAGAGTCCGGACTCGGACTCGCCAACCCCGACAACTCCGGCGATGTCTTCCACGCCCTCGGCCCGTCAGTGTTCGGTGAGTCAGGTCTGGGCAAGGCCATGGAGATCCTGCTGATCCTGTCGGTCCTGTCCTCGGCTTCGGCCTCGACGCAGACGACGATCCTGCCGACCGCGCGCACCACCCTCGCCATGGGCGCCTACAAAGCTGTTCCGTCCATGTTCGCGCGCATCCATCCCCGGTACATGACCCCGACGGTCGCGACCGTGTGGATGGGCGCCGTCTCGATCATCTTCTACGTTGGCCTGACCCTTGTCAGCGAGAACGTCCTCGGCGACTCGATCGCCGCTGTCGGCCTGATGATCGCCTTCTACTACGGCATCACCGGCTTCGCTGCCGTGTGGTTCTACCGCCACGACATCTTCACCGGGCTCAGCAACTTCGTCATGAAGGGGCTGTTCCCCTTCCTCGGCGGGCTCCTGCTCCTCGGTGCGTTCGTCATTGCCTCGTACAACTATGCGCAGCCCGACTACGGCAACACCACCCTCGGAGGTGTCGGAGGCGTGTTCATCATCGGCATTGGCGCCTTGCTTCTGGGCGTCGTGCTCATGATCATCTGGAACATGATCGCTCCGGCGTTCTTCCGCGGGGAGACACTGTCAAAGCGGACGTCTTCTGAGCTCGTGCTGATGGTCTCGTCGATGGAGGAGGAGACGGTCCGGCTGCCCGACTCGGGCCTGCCCGACATCATCATCGCGCCCGACCTGTCCAACCTTCCGGAAGGCATGACCGCGCTCGATCTCCAGTCGGGCGAGGAGATCGAGAACACCGGCCAGCTGCGCGCACTGCGCGAGGAGCAGGCCCTGGACGAGAAGGACGAGTAGCCCAAGCCCCTGTTGAGGGGCGGGTGGTGGGGGTGCTCAGGTCCCTGA
>CAJAKT010000384.1 GCA_903940375.1 uncultured bacterium
GAACAAGGTCGACCTCGCCTGGACGGTTCCGGCGAATGACGGTGGCTGGGTCGTGACCGGGTACGCCATCGAGGTGTCGGACGTGTCCGGCTCCACCGGCTTCGCGCCGTTCGTGGCGAATCAGGCTGGCCTGTCCTACTCGGATACGGGTCTGGGTGACGGGGTGACCCGCTGGTACCGGGTGAATGCGATCAACGCGCAGGGCACGGGCGGCAGCTACCTCGCGCTGAGCGGCACCACAGCGATCCCGGTCGTGCCGACTCCTGGTGGTGGCGGTTCGTTGTCTCCGGCAGTTGATTCGGGCAGTGGATCGTCGGAGTCTGCGGTGGCGAAGGTGCCTGTGGTGGCTGCGCCGGTACGGCCGCAGGCGGCGACGTCGTTGATCCGCCAGACGGCGCGGATCAAGGCTCCGTCGAGCGGGCGGTTCGCAGTGGGCACTGACGTGGTGCTGGCGAAGAAGGCAGTGAAGACGAGCGCTGGCGTCACGGTCCGCTGGAGTCGCGTCAAGGCGTCGAAGGGCATCTGCTCGGTGGCGACGGTGCGTGGCCGTGCGGTGGCGACGATGCTGAAGCCGGGCACGTGCACGGTGGTCGGCAAGGCTGCCGCGCCGTCGAGTGCGTTCGCGTCGTTCCAGACGACCCGGACATATCGCGTCCGCTAGCCGACAACTCGCTCGATGGGCCCGTCTCCGCTGGGGGGAGGCGGGCCCATCAGCTTGTGAGGGGCCGTCGCTCGCCGGTGGCACTGCCGTTGTGTTGATCAATATAGACTAGATTCTATATTTCGAGCTCGACCTGGGAGGTGTCTCAGATGAAGCAGCAGAAGCGGCCTGAGCCTGCGCAGGCACGCGGGTGGTCGGAGGTCAGGGATTCCCGTCGGCCCCGCGAGGAACGGGTCGCCGCGTACCGCGAGCAGTTCCTTGACGAGGTTCGCTCGTACAGCCTGCGGGAGGTGCGCGAGGAGGCCGGACTCACGCAGGTCCAGTTGGCCGAGCGCATGAACGTCACGCAACCCTCGGTATCCGCACTCGAGCGAGGCGAGATGGATAGAGCGGGATTGGTGACCATCAAGGCCTATGTCGAGGCGCTCGGGGGCACGGTGCAGATCGTGGCCCAGTTCGGCGATCAGCACTTCGTCATCGGCTGACCGAACCGACTGCAGCGGGCGGCGATCGGTGGTCACCCGTCCACAGGTGGGTGTGCACGACGCTTCAGCTGGTGCTGCGGACCTAGCGTCACGGTGCGACCCGTCGTTGACTGGCGGGGATCCGCACTTTAGTATTAACTAAACACGGGGGACCGTTATGTGGACTGTCCTGTTGACCTTGGAAGTGAAGGAGTGGCTCGATGACCTCGCCGAGCACGACTCCATCTCGCACCGCCTTGTCGTGCAGGCGGTCGATGTGCTCGCCGACGAAGGCCCAGCTCTGGGCCGCCCGCTCGTGGATCGCGTCAAGGGCTCGCGACTCCACAATCTCAAGGAGCTCCGGCCCGGCTCAACGGGGCGGACGGAGATTCGGATCCTCTTCGCTTTCGATCCGTGGCGACGGGCGGTCCTCCTGGTGGCCGGTGACAAGGCCGGGTCCTGGTCGCAGTGGTACCGACGTGAAGTGCCCAGGGCGGAACGACTGTTCCTCGAATTCTGCGACAGTGAGATGGACGGAGGATCGTGATGGCTCGCAAGGCTGAGACGCCGCTGACTCCCGACGGTCTCGTCAACTGGGCTGATATCCGCGACGAGCACATTGAACGCATCGGGAGCGAGGAGTTCGCCGCTGGCAAGACCGCACTGCTAGAGCGGGTCCGAGCCGCACGGCTGCAGGAGCTGCGCCGGGGCAGGGGCTTGACCCAGAAGCAGGTCGCCGAACTGATGGGCATCACCGTCGGGCGGGTTAGCCAGATCGAGTCGGGCCAGGTCTCGGGAATCGATGTGGTGGATCGGTACGTGCGCGCCCTCGGCGGTGTGGCAGAGGTGACCGCAGTCTTCGATGGGATGCGCGTCCGGATCTGCTGACGATGGCTGAGCCTGTTTCCGAAACCAGGTTTACTATCATGCAAGATGCTATTTCGGTTGCTAGTAATAGCCTTTCGGTTTGGCCACGCTGGTCCGGCACCGCGGTCAGCTGCCCGGGCCACCGACCAGACGCCGCTTCTCGTCGTCAGCAGATCGGGTGTCAGCGTGTCCGGCGTACCGTCGCTGAGCCCGGGCGACCTGCTCGCCGGCTGGTAGAGCCTGTGACGTCTACCCGCCCGACGACAGCGCGTACGTCGGCTCGCGGCGCTTGACCGCTGCGATCACCCGGTACGTGATCGGCAGCAGCACGACCTCGAGCAGGGTCTTGTAGACGTAGCCGACGAGCACGTAGTTCCAGAACTCGGAGCCGGTGATGATGCCGTAGAACGCGATGGTGCAGAAGACGAGCGTGTCGGCGAACTCGCCGACGGCAGTGGAGCCGATCAGGCGCAGCCACAGGGCCTTCTCCTTGGTGCGCTCCTTGATCTTGACCAGCACGTAGGCATTGAGCAGTTGGCCGACGAGGAAGCCGCAGACACTGGCGAGCACGATGCGCGGGACGAAGCCGAGAACTGCTTCGTACGCCTCCTGATTGGGCCAGTCGGCCGCGGGCGGCGACAGTTGCACGAGCCAGAACGTGATGGCGGCGAGGATCGACATGGCGAAGCCCAGCAGGATCGCCTTGCGGGCGGCCTTGAGCCCGTAGACCTCGCTGAGGACGTCGCCGACGATGTATGTCAGTGGGAAGAGGAAGGCGCCGCCGTCGGTGATGATCGGCCCGAAGGCGATGAGCTTTACGGCGCCGATGTTCGAGATCAGGAGGAGGCCGACGAACGAGGCGACGACGACGGGGTAGACGCCGGCGCCCGTCATCGCGAAGTGGACGCGCTCGCGATCAGCGTCCGGGGGAGACGTCACTAGACCAGTCCTACCTGCACCGCGCGGTAGGCAATCTCCGAGCGTCTCTTCGCTCCGATCTTCTGCATGGCGTTGTGCAGGTGGAACTTAACGGTGCTCTCGCTGATGAACAACTCGGCGGCCACCTGCTTGTTCGACATGCCGCGGGCCACCAGGCGCACGACCTCGCGCTCACGGTCGGAGAACGTCGCGGTGAGCGGCATCTGCCCGCCGAAGCTACGGGCGACGACGGCTGCGACCTCGGAGCTGAAGGCGCTATCACCGTGGTCGACGGCGAGCACGATGCGACCGAGCTCATCGGGCGTGCAGCTCTTCAGGGCGTAACCCGCCGCCCCTCGGCGCAGGGCCTCGAGCACGATGAACTCCGACACTGCTGAGGTCAGGACCATCACGCGGACGTTGCGGTACTGGGTGGCGATGTCCTGCAGGAGGCCCAGGCCCATCGAGGTGTCGTCCTCGAGGTCGACGTCGACGATCACCATGTCCGGCTCGAGGCTGGCGATCTGGTCCATCGCAGTGGCGGCATCGCCCGATTCGGAGATGACGGCGATGCCGGGCCGGCGCTCGAGGACGGTGCGGACACCGGCGCGGTAGATCACATTGGAGTCGACCAGGGCGACGCGGACCTTCGCATTGGGGGCCCGGTACGAGCGGGGCAGAGAGAGTCGCGCGCTCATGAGACTCCCTTCGCCGGCGGCTGCCCACCCTAGCCGAATGGACAGGGTGGCAGCCGAACTTTCGGACAGTGTGTGACTAGTCCACCCCCATGAGGGCAGACAGGACTGTGATCTGCCTCATACGTTCCGCACAAAGTTCCACCAGTACCTGAAACCATCCCCGATTCCGATCAAGGAGTGCCATGACTGTTTACGCAGCACCCGGCCAGCCGGGCAGTGCGATGACCTACAAGTCCCGCTATGACCACTGGATCGGCGGCCAGTACGTGGCGCCGTCGTCGGGCCAGTACTTCGAGAACATCACCCCCGTCACCGGCCAGGTCTTCTGCGAGGTCGCTCGCGGCAACGCCGCCGACGTCGAACTCGCGCTGGACGCGGCCCATGCCGCGGCACCGTCGTGGGGTCACACGACCGTCACGGAGCGGTCCAACATCCTGCTCAAGATCGCTGATGTGATGGAGGCCAACCTCACCGCCATCGCGGTTGCGGAGACGTGGGAGAACGGCAAGCCGATCCGCGAGACGCTCGTCGCCGACATTCCGCTGGCGATCGACCACTTCCGCTACTTCGCAGGCGCCCTGCGCGCCCAGGAGGGCACCCTTGGGCAGATCAGCGACGACACCGTCGCGTACCACTTCCACGAGCCGCTCGGCGTCGTTGCGCAGATCATCCCGTGGAACTTCCCGATCCTGATGGCCGTATGGAAGCTGGCACCGGCCCTCGCCGCCGGCAACTGCGTCGTCCTCAAGCCGGCCGAGCAGACTCCTGTCTCGATCCACTTCTGGATGTCACTGATCGCCGACCTGCTGCCCCCGGGCGTGCTCAACATCGTCAATGGCTTCGGCGTTGAGGCAGGCAAGCCGCTCGCATCGTCGCGTCGCGTGGCCAAGGTCGCGTTCACCGGTGAGACCACCACGGGCCGCCTGATCATGCAGTACGCGGCCGAGAACATCATCCCCGTCACGCTGGAGCTCGGTGGCAAGAGCGCGAACATCTTCTTCGAGGATGTTGCTCAGGCCGACGACGACTTCTACGACAAGGCGCTCGAGGGCTTCACGATGTTCGCGCTCAACCAGGGCGAGGTCTGCACCTGCCCGTCGCGTGCGCTCATCGAGTCGACCATCTACGACTCGTTCCTCGGCGACGCCGTGGCGCGTACGAAGAAGGTCGTCCAGGGCAACCCGCTCGACATCAACACGATGATCGGCGCTCAGGCCAGCAGCGAGCAGCTCGAGAAAATCCTGTCCTACATCGACATCGGCAAGGCCGAGGGCGCCACGGTGCTCACCGGCGGCGAGCGTGTCGACCTGGGCGGCGACCTGTCGGGCGGCTTCTACTGCGCACCGACCGTCTTCGAGGGCAACAACGCGATGCGCATCTTCCAGGAGGAGATCTTCGGACCGGTCGTCTCGGTCGCGAAGTTCACCGGCTTCGACGACGCCATCTCGATCGCGAACGACACCCTGTACGGCCTTGGTGCCGGTGTGTGGAGCCGCAACGGCAACACCGCCTACCGTGCTGGCCGCGCGATCCACGCGGGTCGTGTCTGGACCAACTGCTACCACGACTACTCGGCGCATGCCGCGTTCGGCGGGTACAAGCAGTCCGGCATCGGTCGTGAGACCCACCTGATGATGCTCGATCACTACCAGCAGACGAAGAACCTCCTCGTCTCGTACTCGGCCAAGAAGCTCGGCTTCTTCTAAACCGGCCCAGCGGAATGAGCGTGCGGAGCCTAAAGTGGCAAGCATGGTTCAGCGCGTAGACGTGACCCCGGAGGCGGCGGACTTGCTCCGCCGCCTCACGGGGATCCACGGACCCCTGATGTTCCACCAGTCCGGCGGCTGCTGCGATGGCTCCGCCCCGATGTGCTACCTCGCGGGCGAGTTCCGCACCGGCGGCCAGGACGTGCGCCTCGAGGAGCTCGTCATCGACGGCATCCCCGAGCCGATCGGCTTCTGGATGTCCGCATCCCAGTTCGCGTACTGGGAGCACACCCGGCTCACGATCGACGCGGTCCCGGGCCGTGGCGGTGGCTTCTCGCTCGAGGTGAGCGAGGGGATGCGATTCCACACGCGCTCGCGGCTGTTCACCGACGAGGAGGTCGCCGAGCTGGCCGACCATCCGGTGTTCGTGGGTGTCACGCAGTAGTCCCATTCGGCCGCGAGCTGCGTCAGGCGTGGCTGGACAAGTCGGACAGAGCGCAGCCACGAGTGACGCAGATGAGTGGCGAAGAATTTGGTGCCCCCGGCAGGATTCGAACCTGCGACCTTCGGTACCGGAAACCGGCGCTCTATCCCCTGAGCTACGGGGGCTCGGGCCGCAACAGGCTATCAGCGAGGCGGATGGACGCTGACGCGGATCCTTCGGCAAGGATGGCGA
>CAJAKT010000385.1 GCA_903940375.1 uncultured bacterium
AGCCGAGCAAGGGCATCGTCGGCGGCTTCGCGGAGGGCCGGGTTCGAGGGATCAAGGCCCGCGTCGAAGACGATGCTCCACCGCACGGCATCCTCGTCGCTCGCTCGACGCGCCACCATGAGAGCGCCCGCGCCATCACCGAGATCCACGCGCTCACTGACCACCACGCTGGCCGTGACCCGGTCATGGACGGCAGCCGGCAGGTCGCGGGCCTCCTCCGCACGAACGCGGACGACCCGGTCCGGCTGACCGTCATCGTCGAGAAGCACCAGTTCGAGCAGGGGCTCGTCCCAGGCTGCCTTGCTGATGCGATCCCAGGGGATGCGCTCGCCGATCTCCTGCACGTAGAGGGCTCGCTCCGTCGCAGCGGTGAAGTTGGTCTGCGTCGAGTCGGCACCGGGCGCTGACGCCCAGGCGATGACCCGCTCCCCCGGCCGGATGCCGAGCATCGCGGCCACTGTCCCGGGCAGGCGTGACGTGAACTTCGGCATGATCCGCACTAGGACACCCCTCCAAGCAGGTCCTGCTTCATGGATCGACGTTATTCCTCCAGGGCAAGCAGGTCAGCGAAGCACTGCTGGTACTCAGCAGCCTGCGCTGTCGGGTCGATGCGCTGGAGGCGACCCTTCAGCTCATCGATGCGCCGCGATGCATCGAGCTCGAGCAGGCGCGAGATCACGCCGATCGCGTAGCGGGCATCCTGGCCGGCTGTCGCAGGCAGCGGCTCGACCGCGAGCTCGCGGACGAGCCCTCGCACGCTGTCGTCCTCGGAGTGCTCGAGCACCGCATCGATCCACAGCAGTCCGGCGAGCGTCGTCGACGGGTAACCGGCCCCGGCGATCGCGTGATGCACCTGCCGTGCGGTCGGGTGGGTGAAGGCGGTGTCCTCGACGCTCTCGTACCAGTCGGCGACGACGGAAGGCTCCTGCAGCGCGCACTTGAGCGCCTCGCGCTCGACGACGAGGGCAGGGTCGCGGCGCTGGCCCGGCTGGGCGCGCGGCATCGGCTGCGACTGCTGGACGGGTGCCGTCGTGGCCGATGGGGTCCCGGGATTCGCTGCGTTGGCGGTGTTCGCCGCAGGCGCCTGCTCGCGCCGAGCCGGCGGAGCCGACTTCGCCTGCCGGGCGGCTGACTGCACCGCGTCCGTGACGGTCTGCACGTCAACACCGAGCCAGCCGGCGAGCCGGCGCGCATACTCCGGCCGGAGGGCGGTGTCACGGATCTTGCCGACGATGGGCGCGGCCTCGCGCAGAGCGCCGATGCGGCCCTCGGCACTCTCGAGGTCGTAGCCGGCGAGGGTGGAACGGATGGCGAACTCGAACAACGGCACGCGACGGTCGACGAGGGCGACGATGGCGGCGTCGCCATGCTGCAGGCGCAGGTCGCAGGGGTCCAGACCGCTGGGCTCGACCGCGACGAAGGTCTGCGTGACGAAGCGCTGGTCCTCTTCGAACGCGCGCAATGCGGCCTTCTGGCCCGCTGCATCACCGTCGAACGTGAACACGACGCTGCCGCGCATCTGGTCGTCGTCCATGAGCAGGCGGCGCAGGATCTTGATGTGCTCCGTGCCGAACGAGGTCCCGCAGGTGGCGACCGCGGTCGTGATGCCGGCGACGTGACAGGCCATGACATCGGTGTATCCCTCGACGATGACCGCCTGCTGACTCTTGGAGATCTCGCGACGGGCCAGGTCGATGCCGTAGAGCACCTGGCTCTTCTTGTAGATCGGCGACTCAGGGGTGTTGAGGTACTTCGGGCCGTCGTCATCGTCGAACAGCTTGCGCGCACCGAAACCGATGACCTCGCCACCGAGATCGCGGATCGGCCACACCAGGCGGCCACGGAACCGGTCGTAGATGCCGCGGCTGCCCTGGCTCACCAGACCGCCCGCGAGCAGCTCGGCGTCGGTGAAGCCCTTCTTGCGCAGGTGGCCGGTGAGCGCATCCCAGCCCTTGGGAGCGAAGCCCACCCCGAAGTGCTTCGCGGCCTCGGCATCGAATCCGCGGGCGGTGAGGAAGTCGCGGCCGATCTGGGCATCCGGCAGGGCGAGCTGCTCGACGTAGAAGGCGGCCGCCTGCTTGTGCGCATCGACGAGCCGGGTGCGCTGGCCCTGCTGGCGGTTGATCGCCGCCCCGCCCTCCATGTACCGGAGTTCGACGCCGGTGCGCTCAGCGAGCTTCTCGACGACCTCGGCGAAGCTCAGGTGGTCGATCTTCTGCACGAAGGACAGGACGTCGCCGCCCTCGCCGCAGCCGAAGCAGTACCACATGCCTCGAGAGGGGGTCACGTGGAAACTCGGCGAGCGCTCCTCATGGAAGGGGCACAGGCCCTTGAGGGAGCCGCCGCCGGCCGACTTCAGCGTGACGTACTCCCGGACGATGTCGTCGATCCGGGCACGCTCGCGTACGAGGGCGATGTCCTCGTCACGGATGCGGCCAGCCATGGCCCGAGTCTAGGTCGGCACCTGACACCGGTCTCCTGCATGCCCGGACCCCATGGGAGAAGATGGGGACATGGCCTCGCCCCTCGATGTCGACCGCCTCCGTGCGGACACCCCCGGCTGCACTCATGTCACCCACCTGAACAACGCCGGCTCGGCCCTGCCCCCCGCGGTGGTCACCGACACCGTGGTCGGCCACCTGCGCAGGGAGGAGCAGATCGGCGGCTACGAGGCCCATGCCGAGGCGGCCGACCGGATCGAGGCGGTCCGCGAATCCGCCGCCACCCTCATCGGTGCCCGTTCCGATCAGATCGCCCTCCTCGAATCCGCCACCGCGGCCTGGTCACGCGGCCTCGCAGCAATCGCCTTCACCCGGCCCCTGCGCCCAGAGGACCGGATCCTGGTCTCGTCAGCCGAGTACGCGTCGAATGTCATCCCCCTCATGCAGCTCGCGATCACCACGGGTGCCCAGCTGGAGTTCATCCCCGACGGTGACGATGGCTGCCTCGACGTGGCTGCCTTCACCGACATGCTCGACACCGACGTCGCCATCGTCGCCGTGACGCACTGCCCGTCGCAGAACGGACTCATC
>CAJAKT010000386.1 GCA_903940375.1 uncultured bacterium
GGACATAGCCTGTTCCTGCGCAACCCGAAGGAGGCTTGTGTGCGCGCCCTCTTCCGCCGTGAGAACCGACTCGGCCTGATCGTCGTCCTGCCCTTTGCGGCCTTCGTCGGCCTGTTTCTGGTGTATCCGACGATCGTCGTCCTGTACAAGGCCATCACCCCTGGGGGCACCCTCGGGACGGACGCCCTCCAGCGGGCGCTTTCGGGAACCTACAGAACCGGCTTCATCAACTCCATCGCGCTCTCGGGCGCGAGCGCCATCATCGGCGGCATCATCGGCATCCTGCTTGCGCTGACGATCAAGAGCCTTCAACGTCCCCGCTGGCTGCACCCGACCCTGGACTCCTGGTCGGCGGTTGCGTCGCAGTTGGGCGGGGTGCCGCTCGCCTTTGCCTTCATCGCGACGATCGGAACGCAGGGCATCCTCACGAAACTGCTCATGAACGTCGGCATCGACCTCAAGGAGTATGGAGTAACGGCGACTGGCTTTTGGGGCCTGGTGGTCGTATACCTGTACTTCCAGATCCCACTCATGTTCCTGGTCATGATGCCGGCGGTCAACGGCCTGAAGTCCTCCTGGCGCGAGGCCGCGGCCATCATGGGTGCATCACCGGCCCGGTACTGGCGATCGGTCGGCGTGCCGATCCTCGCACCGGCGGCCCTGGGCGGCATCCTGCTCCTGTTCGTCAACGCCTTCACGGCATACGCAACCGCCTACGTGTTGAATTCGGGTGGAGCGCTGGTGCCACTGCAGATCCGCTTCCTCTTGCAGGGCAACATCATCACCGGTGAAGAGGACCTCGGCAACGCGATCGTCGCCTGGGTCATCGCGCTGCTGCTTGTGAGCCTTCTGCTGATGACGCTGCTCCAGCGCCGCACGCTGAAGTGGACCAGCACATGAGCATGGAGTCCGTCACCGCGCTGGCGCCCGGAAATGGTGAGTCCGTTGAGGCCCCGCCCATCGAGCGTGGGCGACTTCGAGCGCGCCCTGCATCATTCCTCAGGTGGGCATTCCTCATCCTGGTCGCGCTGTACTTCGTCGTGCCGATGCTGGCAATGGCGCGGTTCGCCTTCCAGAACGTCCCGACGGCCCTGCTGACCCCGGAGAAGATCTTCACCGGCTGGTCGCTCTCCGGCCTGTGGGCCGCACTGACGGATCCGCAGATCCTGAGCGCGGCGAAGACGAGCGTGCTCCTCGTCGTATTCGCGATCATCCTCAATCTGGTGCTGTTGGTCCCGCTGGCCATCGTCACGGAGGTCCGTAGCCCGCAACTGCGCCCTTTCCTGACCGCGTTCACTCTCTTGCCGTGGGTCATTCCGCCGATCGCGCTGGTGGTTGGCGTGGCCGCCACCTTCCGCGCCACCGTTCCCTGGTTCCTGGCGAGTGTCTTCAGCCTGGTGCCCTTCTACGCGCTGTGGGCGATGCCGTTCACCTACCGGGCGCTTGACGCCGGCCTGCAGGCCATCAGCGCGCGCACCCTCTACGAGGCGGCACGCAGCATGGGAGCCTCACTGGGAACGATCATCTTCCGCGTGCTCCTGCCCAATATGCGCGCGTCGATGATCGCGGCGTCGGGGCTTACGGCGGCCATGGTGCTCGGCGAGTTTGCGTTTGCGTCGCTCCTGCTCAAGACGACCCTGCCGACACAGATGGTCACTTACGAGCGAAGCGACCCGCGAGGGGGCCTGGCGCTCGCCCTGTTCGTCATGGTCCTCACCGCACTCAGTCTTGGTCTCGTGGTGCGTTCACTGCGACGTCGGGGCCTCAACATCCAGACCACCGGTCTCTAGGAGCAACGCATGGCAAACGTCGACATGGTCGGCATCCGCAAGACCTTCGGTACCTCGCGCGCGCTGGACGACTTCACGCTGAACATCGCTTCAGGTGAGCTGATCTGCCTGCTGGGACCAAGCGGATGCGGCAAGACCACTGCCCTTCGGATCCTGGCCGGCTTCGAGAAGGCAGATCGTGGCGAAGTCCGGGTTGAAGGTCGCGACCTGGCAAACGATCCGCCGGAGAAGCGCCAGTTCGGCATGGTCTTCCAGGACTACAGCCTGTTCCCGAATATGACGGCCCGGCAGAACATCGACTTCGGCCTGAAGGTGCAGAGGAAGTCGGCCACGGAGCGGACGTCGATCATCGACCGAATGATCGAGGTAACCGCACTGCAGGAGCACGCCGACAAGTACCCGCACCAGATGTCGGGCGGTCAGAAGCAGCGCGTTGCGCTGGCGCGTGCGATCGCGACGTCGCCTCGCGTGCTGCTGCTCGATGAACCGCTCTCCGCACTCGATGCGAAGGTGCGCGAGACGCTCCGCGACGAGATTCGGCGCCTGCAGCTGGAGATCGGCGTGACCACTGTCTTCGTCACCCATGACCAGCACGAGGCACTCGCCATCGCTGACCGGGTCGGGGTGATGAGTGACGGTCGGCTGGAGCAGTTGGCCCCGCCGCGTGAGCTCTACGAGAACCCGGCCAAC
>CAJAKT010000387.1 GCA_903940375.1 uncultured bacterium
CGGTCACCGGCGCTCAGTGACCGGACGGCCAAGGACACAGTGACGTCATCGGTGGCGAGGATGTCGACGGTGGAGCCGGTCGTGGCGCTGGCCATGGGGACGGATGTGCCCGGGTCAGGTGCCGAAGAGGGACTGTCCGTCGGTGTCGGAGTCGGGATCGGCTCTGCGGTGACCCAGCTCTTGATGCAGCTCCAGGTCCAGGCGTTGCGGTCGTAGGAGTAGCCGTTGCCGGTGACAGCGGGACCGCTGCCGGCCGGGCAGGCGAGGCCAGCGCCCGCAGCCGGGTCTGCGCCGGACGTCAGCGTGTACCCGGGCAGGGCCTGCCCCAGGCTCAAGCCAGGAAGCGGATCGGCGTTGGCGGATACCGTGATCGTCGGCATGGGCTGAGGAACATGACGCACGCAGTACACCGCCTGACGTCCCGTGTCGGCCCACACCTCGACCGCTGTACCCCACCCGTCCGGGCAGGTGATCTGCGGCCCGAGAACAGCAGCCCCGCTGCCCGTCCACACCGGTCCACCCGGCAGGGACTCGAAGATCGTCGACGCTGACCAGTCCGGCAACGGTGACGAGGTGGCAGGTGGTGAACTACTGGCCGGCTGACCGGCAGCGGGACTGTCACCGCTCGACGGAATGCTGCCCGACGGGGTGCCGCCGGCGGCCTCAGGGTTCAGTGTCGGGCTCGGGGTCGGATCGGGCACCGGAGTGGGGGCTGTGGGCTCCTCGACCCAGTGCGACGCTGTCCCGCCGGACACGGGGCCCAGGTGGAAACCGTCCTCGCACGTCGCCTCGGCGCTGCCACCTCCACTGTGGGAGATGCTGCACCAGTAGGCCGATGCTGGCGGCGCCGCGAGCAGGACCAGACCAGGAACCAGAACCATCGCCACGACCGTACGTCGCTTCATCACAACTCCCCCACTGCTCGTGAACTCCGACGACCCTGAAGGACCGCCCCGTTCACTGCCTCCACGCTACGCCTGCCCGCTGACAGTGGCGCCCGGGCGAGAAGCCCACCGGAGCCTGTACGGGTCGGTGCAGGAGGGCGGGGCGCATCCACGCCGATGGGCCTCGGTCACTTCTTGCGCCGGAGGAAGGCGACGACGCCGGCACCAATGCCCCACAGCACGGACGCCGCGAGACCGAGCAGCAGGATCAGATACTCCGGCCCCGTGACGAGGCTCATCATCAGTCTGCCTCCGACTAGCTCAGGAAGTGCTTCACGGCATCTGACCAGTCCGGGTCGGGATCCACCGCGTTGCAGGCTGAGGCAACGCCAGCGAGCGCCGATTCCGCGGCTGGCCGATCTCCGCGATCGATGGCATCGAGCAACTCCGCGAGACCGCTTGAGATCGACATGTAGTCGGCATTCGCCCCCGCCGCGACGACCGACTGATCAAAGGCATCCAAGAGTCCGGTCATCGCGACGTCACGCTCACTGGCATTGAGGGCCGTGGCCAGCGTCGAACAAGACGTTCGCGCGTCTTGTTGTCCGGCCTTGAGCAACTCAGCGCCGGCGCAGCCCGCCAACACGACAGTCGTCAGAACGATCCCGACGCAAACTGCGGCTCGTCTCAACACGATCGATCCCCCGTCGTCGTACACGCGTTTGGTAACACGGTACCGACTCCCCACCACTGAAGGGCCGTTGCCGCTTTCACGGATCGCCTCGGCTCGGCATGCGCGCGCACGCAGGTCCATCAACGGCTGGGTCATCCGCTGCACCGCTGATTAACAGCGGCAGGCGGCGGCTACTGCCATGCCCGACCAGTTCCGGCGAGCGGTCATGGCGAACCCCCAGCCGCGGCCAACGGAACGGGGGAGCACCGCGGGCGACTAGGGGTTCGAGGATCACTCTAGAACGGGGGAATCGGCGACGATAGTCCCCAAACAGGTGCGCCAGTGTGCGGCATCCACACACGTGTGGGGAACCTGGTCAGGTGCCGTCCACACACGTTTGTAACCTTGCACTGATGTAATGTTGTAATGCTTGTAGCGGTCCAATCTGGCCCAGGCATCCACGCCAAACCCGTTGCAGCGCAGCACTTCTCCCCTACGGGGCTCCTCCGGACGGCTGCGCCCTCCGCCGCGCCGGGCGGCAGTCCTCGGCCCAGCACCTCCCCAGCCGTGCCCGCCCCCGTCCGATCCCCTCCCCTATCGGACAGCCGCTGCCCAGCATGTAACTTTGCCAGCGAGTAATGATGACC
>CAJAKT010000388.1 GCA_903940375.1 uncultured bacterium
GCCTGGACGTTTCGGGGGCACGCCTGCGCGTACGCGGTGGCGGGGGACACGGACGCGACGTCCCCGGCCGTGGTCCTGACGACGCACTGAACGATGAGGAGATCGCGGCAGCTCAGGGTGGTGGCGTAGCCGAGCAGGCGGAACGTGACCACGCCGCCATTCTCGCGGACGAGGGACTCATCGGGTCCGAAGACAAGCACAAGTAGGCCCCGGGCTGACGAGAAGGCCGGACGACTCGCTGATCAGGACTGACTCCTCCTCGTTCACGTTGAGCGGGCGCGAAACCAAGGTCGTGCATGCGGGCACTCATCGCATGCGCACACCCGAGGAGACCCTCGAGCGGCTCGCGCCCTTGCTCTACGAGTTGGGCATCTCCCGGGTTGCCGACGTCACGTGGCTGGATGACATCGGCATCCCCGTCTTCCAGGCCGTGCGGCCGAAGAGCCGCTGCCTAGCGGTGTCGCAGGGCAAGGGCGTCACGGCCCCATTGGCCAAGGTCTCCGCGATCATGGAGTGCCTTGAGTCACGGGCTGCGGAGAGCCCCACTGTCGCACTGACGCGTACCCGTGCCCAGGATCTCGATCTTGCGTATGACGTGGGCGCGCTGGCACGTGAGCACTACCAGGCGTTGGCGCGCACAGCCGCGTTCTCCTGGTGCGCTGCGGTCGACCTGCAGTCCGGTGCGCAGACGTTCGCGCCCCTCGGAGGCGTGTCGATGGATTGGACGATGGTCGATCGCTGGTCACCTCCGATCTTCGAGTCGAACAGCAACGGCTTGGCCAGCGGCAACAGTTTCAGTGAGGCGGCTGTGCACGGCCTGTGCGAGGTGCTGGAGCGATGGGGTGTCGTCACGCCCGACCCCGTTCGCATCGATCCCGCCACCGTGACCGAGGGCTCGGCGGCTGATCTGATCGCCACGCTCGCGGCCGCCCGACTGGTGCCAGACATCGTCTTCTTTCCCAACGCCGGCGGCATCCCGATCTTCACGTCGGCGCTGCCGAGCGACGACTTCCCCGTCGTGTTCCGCGGCCACGGCTGCCACCTCGACGCGGACGTGGCGCTGTGTCGAGCCCTGACCGAGGCCGCTCAGTCGCGCGCCACCCACATAGCTGGGTCCCGCGACGACATGGGGGAGAACTCCTACGAGTGGCGTGCGGCCCGATGGCGTCCCGGCAATTTCCCGACCGTGAGCTACGCCGAGGCGACCGCCGGAGTGGCCGCGCGGCCATCGGGTGACGTGGCCGAGGACCTGCGCATCCTGCTCGAGCTGATTCGCGAAGCGCACCCCGTGGTGCTGGCCGTCGACATGAGCGTCGTGGCGGGCGTGCACGTCGTGAAGGTCATCATCCCCACAGTCCCCAGGTTCCTGGGGTGAGCGGCGAGCCGCGCACGTTCGTCTTCACCGGACCGACGTTGGACGCCGACGAGGTCACGCGGATACTGCCGAACGCGATCGTGCTGCCGCCGATTGCGGCAACGGACCTGTGGCCCCTGGAGCTCATGGCCGCAGATACCCTCGCGGTAATCGACGGATTCTTCATGCAGCGCAGGGCGATTCGGCACAAGGAACTCGTGGAGGCCCTTGATCGTGGCGTGCATGTGACGGGTGCCGCGAGCATGGGCGCCTTGCGGGCCGCTGAGCTCGATGACTTCGGCATGATCGGCGTGGGTCGCATCTATGGCTGGTACGCGGGCGGCATGATCGAGGGTGACGACGAAGTCGCCGTCGTGCACGGGCCCGTTGAGGATTCGTATTCCCTGGGCACGCTGGCCCTGGTCAATGTGCGGGCAACGTTGGACCTCGCCGTGGATGCCGGTGCCATCGATCCGGTGCTCGCTGCGCAGGCTGTCGAGTTGATCCGCACGATGCCGTTCACGCAGCGTGATCACGGCACCATCAACGCCCGTGTGCGCGATGCGTGCGGCCCGGAGGCGGCATCGCAGGTGACGGCCGCGCTGACTAGCTTCGAGTACGACCTCAAGCGTGCGGACGCGGTGACCTTGCTCGAGGCGATTCGGGACGGTCAACTGCCGGACCGGCAGCTGGAGCATCCGTCACCGCATCTGCAGGCCACCGACGTGAGCCAGCTGTCCCTTGTGGCGCAGTGGCGCGTCAGCGAGGAAGCCGAGAAGCACGGTGGACATCCGATCTCGCGGGGGTTCGTGCTCGCGTGCGCACGGATGCTGGCGTTGGACTATCCGCAGTTCCAGGAGAGTGTGGCCGTGGACGCCCTCGTCGCTGATGCGCGGCGCGAACTCGGCGATGTGCCGTCCGAGCGATCGGACCACGACGATGACGTGACCATCCGGCGGCTGCTCGTCCATCGGGGACTTCTGGGCGACGGGCCGGACGCCGTGCAGGTGCTGGCCGACCCGTGGCTCAGCCCCGACGAGCAAGTGGCGCTCGATGAGTCGGCCCGTCTGCGGCATGCCGTACGACGCATGCACACGGCGCCGTGGCGTTCGGAGCAGGCGGTCGAACGGCTCGTCGCAACGGGGCGCTTTGAGCACTGGCGGCAGGTGGCCCTTCGCGTAGCCCTGCTCAACCGCAACGTCCTCGAATGCAAGCCCGACTTCTCGTTCGACGCGATACCGAATGCCAAGCTGCGCGAGTGGTGCACCGCTCGCTGGTTCGACGGACTCGATCAGGTGGACGACGAGGTCTGGTGGCAGGGCTTGGCTGATCGCGGCTACATCAACGAGCGTCGGCTCGGCTCGTCAAAGCGCGTGTACCCGTTCGCCCTGCTGCGCTCGTCGCGGTACGACGATCTCGATCGGGTGTAGCCGCCGGCGAGGAAGCTGCTGGCGAACTCCGACCGCTGGTCTGACCCGACGGTGTTCAGCCGCGACATCATCGACCTGGCGATGGTGCATCCGCCTCGCCCGGTGCTGGCCCGTGGGATCGCCAAGGCTGCATCCGCCTATGGCGACAGCGTGGTGCGCGATGCCCGGTCGGCGATCACCTGGCTGCTCGAGCGGGGCGAGGCCGTGGACCGCTGCCGGCAGGCGCTGGGGATGGGCCAGCCGCGGGCGGTGCTGGTGCATCAGCTGCGCCGGCTCGCGGTGTCCCTTGACGCCGTATCCCCGGCAGGGTGACTCGGTCGCGTTGGCTGGAAAAGAACGAAGGCCCGGAGATGACTCTCCGGGCCTTGCTTGGCGACCCCGACCGGGCTCGAACCGGCGACCTCCGCCGTGACAGGGCGGCGCGCTAACCAACTGCGCTACGGGGCCTCGTGAAGAGGCGTATCCCCAACGGGATTCGAACCCGTGCTGCCGCCGTGAAAGGGCGGAGTCCTGGGCCACTAGACGATGGGGACCCAATTGCGTCCCCGTCGACCGAGAAAGCCGTTGGCGACTGGGAAAGCATAGGGGAGGACCCCCGCGATGGCACAACCGGGCCTCGTGAGTGAC
>CAJAKT010000389.1 GCA_903940375.1 uncultured bacterium
CCGCCAGCGCAGCCTCATGTCCTGCTTGGTCCGCCTCCACAGCTCGTCGCGGAGTTCGCGAGCAGTCATGTCCGGATTCTCGCGTGTCGCCTCGATCACGGTGACCACGGCTTGCACCGCCGCATCCGTCGGCAGTTCGCGCTCCACGCTCTCCGGCACCGGTGGCGGCGAGTCCGCCCGGACCGCCAGAGCGTCCAGATCACCCAGCACACGCGCACCCGTCGCGCGAATACCGTCGACGCTCCGTGCACCATGCTCGGCCGCCGAATCCAGAGCCCACCCGGGCGTGTGCAGGCGTGGCTCATCGGGCTCGGGCTCGCGGCCTTCGACCATGCCAAGAGCCACCCCACGACGGACGTACTTCACGTACTCGTCCCACGTGAGCTCGGTCTTGACACGCTTGTTCAGCCCGATGAGGAACGCGGCTTCGGCAGCCGTCATCGACCGGTTCGAGGTCAGGTTCATCCGTGACACGAGAACCTCTTCGGGGACATCAAGCAACTGCGCGAATGTGCGGAACTGCGCGCTCAGATCCGCTCCGTCCAGGACCAGCACCGACACGTTCTCGGGGCCGACCGCTTCCGTCCAGCGCGACACTACGGCTGCATGATCGTTGCGACGCCAGAATGACGGCGTCATCTTGCCCCCTGGGGCATCGAAGGCATTGTGCAGCCACTTGTCATAGTCGGCTACGAGTCCGTACTTGAGGTACTGCTGCCACGACGAGGGCAGCAGCCGACCGAGGTTGCGCAACGTGATCACGACATGCACCCGCTCGCGCCCGAAGTCACCAGCAACCCGCGCCGCGGTCTCCGCTGTTCCTTCACAGAAGAACTCGCTGCTCACCGCGACCCGGCCCGCGTGACCCGTTACCTGCCCGACCAGCCAGTCGTAGACCTCGATGTCGTAGGACTCGCCGCCCCTGTCCTTCCAGCCCCACGTCTTCTCGTTGACCGCGAGCGCCGATCGGTGCTGGGCCTTGCGCTTGCCGGGATACAGGACTCCGGCTTTCCGCAGTTCGGGGCGCGCATCAGCCAGCGCCGCCTGAATCGCGGTCGTGCCCGTCTTGTGGACCCCGACATGGAGCAGCACGCCATTCCCGGGCAGCGCGGGAACCTGCTCGAACAGGCGTCGCGCGTCAGGCTCTGCGGTCGACGTCATGGATGCCAGCCTAGACGAGGTCCTCGTCGTCATCGTCGTCCGATTCCTCGACGATGAAGTGGACCTGGTCCTTCGGCGGCTCGATCAGTTTGAGTCGATCGAGCGCGTCGGCCACGGTTGTCTGGGCGACGATGGTTCCCGAGTCGAGCAGGAGGGCACGGTCACAGAATCGGATGAGTTCACTGGGCTTGTCCGAGGCCACGAGGAACGTGACGCCATCGGCCTTCATCTCCTCGACGATGTCCCAGCACTCACGCATGAAATCGGGCTGCCCGACCACCAGAGCCCCTGCGATCGCGAAGGCACGCGCTTCGGTCGCCATCGCGATCGACCACGCCAGCCGGCCTCGCACGGCACGCGACGTATCGCCGAGGTACTTGTCGAGAATCTTCTGCACATTGGCCCGCTCGGCGATCGCCGGGAGCCGCGCGGCGATCTCGTCGGGCAGCATCCCCAGCAGGCCGGCAACCAGGTAGATGTTCTGCCTGACGGTGTAGCCACGACTGAGTGCGCCGCCGAGGTTCATCACGGGGATCACCGGACAGCTACGCCGAACCGTGCCCTCATCCGGGATCAGGGTTCCCGCGGCCAGGCGGAGGAGCTGCTCTCGTCCCGAGCCCTGATGACCGACCACGGCGACGGACTCCCCTGGTGTCACGGCGAAGGATGCCTCCCGCAGGAACCACACCTCCTCGCGGGACACCTCTCCCGCGATGCGACGGATGCGCTGCTTTCGCTTGGAGCCGTGCCGACGCTCCCTCTTGGGCAGCCGCACGCCGGCGCCGTCGAAGGCCACCACGGAGCCCAAGTCCGGCGTGATCACGATGCGGGCCATGTCACGCCTCCTTCAGGATGCGCGGCTCAAGCCGGCGGAAGGTGAAATAGCCGATCACGAAGATGATGAGGCAGATGGCAAGCGACACCGCGAACTCGAAGCTCGACTCGTGCTCCTCCGGCCACCACGCCACGCGGTACAGCCCGAGAGGCGCAACGAGCGGGTTCAGCGCTGCGTACGGTCGGATGCCGGGCGGGATGTTCGAGATCGAGTAGAGCACCGGAGTGAGGTAGAACATCGCCCGCATGACGATGCGGACGATGCGCGCAAGGTCGGGGATCACCACCGCCCATGAGGAGATCAGCAGGCCCAGTCCGTACATCAGGATGAACTGCAGGGCGATGCCCAGCGGGAAGAGCACGATGAGCGGCCCCGGCCACGATCGCGTCAGGACCATTGCCACGACGATCACCGGCAACGACAGGATGAACTCCATCATCGTCACGATCAGAACACGCAGCACCCACATCTGCGTCGGCAACAGGCTGACGCGCAGCTGACCGCGGTTCTTCTGGAAGACCCGCGCCATGGAGGAGATGCCCTTGGTGAACCACCACCACGGCAGGATCGCGATCGAGAGGAACAGCAGATACGGCTGAAGCCCGAGCTTGCGGGGGCCGAGGAGCATGGAGAACACGAACCACAGGACGATCGCCATGCCGAGCGGCTCGATGATCGTCCACAGGTACCCGAGTCGGAACTTGGTGTACTGAGTCTGCAGGTCCCTCAGGACGAGGAGCCGCAACACCTGACGGTGCTGCCAGAGGGTTCGCACGCTGGTTACGATAGGTCACGCCCGAGATCCCCCCGCCATGTGCCACGCGGTCACTCGGGTCAAGGCCCCGAAGAGACGACGAGCAGGCGGAGACAGTGAGCGAAGCACGGCAGTCGGACGGGGCCATCGCCCGGTTCACCAAGAAGGCTGCCCGAGCGGCATCGAACCGGCTTCGCCAGTACGGGGCCGGCGAGGCCGATGGCTTCGACATCAGCGACGTCCCCAGTTCCGACGTGGCGATCTACTTCGCCGACATGCCGCTCAAGCTGTACCAGCTGACCCAGTGGCTGCCGGTGTTCGAGGGCAGATCGGACATGCGCACGATTGTCGTCGTCCGCAACCGCGAGACCTTCGAGGCCCTCCAGGGGCACACGACCCTGCAGGTGCTCCTGGTGCCGCGATACGAGGACCTGATGGACCTCTACGACCGCGCGGACTTCCATGCGGTGATCTACGTGAACAACGGCTGGACCAACTTCCAGTCCCTCTCCTTCCAGCAGGCCGTTCACATCCACGTGAACCACGGGGAGAGCGACAAGATCTGCATGGTGAGCAATCAGGCGAAGGCGTACGACAAGGTCTTCGTCGCGGGCGAGGCAGCCGTGCGCCGGCATGCCGCAGCCCTCGCCTGGTTCGACCCGACGCACCTGGTGCGCGTGGGTCGACCGCAGCTGGACCTGCCTGTTCCCGCGGCCGTGCCCGCGTTCGCCGGCCCGACCATCACCTACGCCCCCACCTGGGAAGGCGAGGACGATGCCAACAACTACACGTCCATCGACCGCTACGGGCCGCAGATCATCGCTGCCGCACTCGCCCAGCCCGGTGCCCGTGTGCTGTACAAGCCGCATCCGCGGGTCGCCGCCTCCCGCGACGCGGGAGTGGCCGCGGGGCATGCCGACATCCTGCGCCAGATGGACCGTGCCACGGCTGCCGATCCGTCGCGGGGACATGCAGTCCTCATGGACGGCGACGTCCTGGGCGTGATCCGCTCAACCGACCTGATGATCGCCGATGTCTCCAGCGTCAGCCTCGATCACCTCTACCTGCGACCCGAGGCACCGCTCGTCATCACCGACCGGCGCACCGACAGGCAGCGCCTCCTGGAGGATGCGCCGATTGCCGCCGGTGCGCATGTCATCGATCAGGGAACGATCGACACCCTGAGTCAGGACCTGTCCTCGATTCTCGCCGACGACGCGCTCCGCAATCGTCGCTACGAACTGCGCGACTTCTACTTCGACTCCCTCGCCGAGGGCCAGAGCACCGAACGGTTCTGGAGCGAGCTGTCCGACGCCATCCACCACCACGACGCGGCACTGCGCGACCTCAGCCGGGTCCGCGTCATCGAGGAGAACGCATGACCGTGCAGGCAGTGATCCTTGCGGCCGGAATGGGCACGCGCCTGGGCCGACCCTGGCCCAAGCCGCTCACGCCGCTGTCCGACGGGCGCACGATCATGCAGCAGCAGATGGACAATCTGCTGTCGGGCTTCGATGACCTGCGCATCACCACCGTGATCGGCTTCAAGCTCGAGCTCATCATCGAGGCCTTCCCGAACGTCGGGTACGTCTACAACGAGAGCTACGACCAGACCAACACCAACCGCAGCCTGCTCAAGGCCCTCCGTCAGTCGACGGACGGCGGCGTGCTGTGGATGAACGGCGACGTCGTCTTCGACCCGCAGGTCTTCGAACGGGTGAAGGACCTCATCGCCGCGGAGCAGTCGTTCATCTGCGTGAACACCGCGGTCGTCGGCGAGGAAGAGGTCAAGTACACGGTGGATGCCGACGGCTACGTCGATCGGCTTTCGAAGACCGTGACCGACGCCTTGGGCGAGTCCGTCGGGATCAACTACGTGAGTGCCGGCGACAAGGCGGACCTGATCGTCCGCCTCGCCGAATGCGAGGACTCCGACTACTTCGAGCGCGGTATCGAACTGATGATCGAGAAGGACGGCACCCGCGTCGTGCCCTTCGACATTCGCGACCTGTTCGCCGTCGAGGTCGACTTCGAAGAGGACCTCAGCCGGGCCAACGCCCACCTCTGACCCGCTCACCCCAGATCGTTGCCGGGACGAAAGCCGCCTCCGATGCCTGTTCCGTCAGCGGAGCATCGCGGCGAACAGCTGCTCCCACCGATCGATCACCAGGTCCGCCCGATAGTCGCTGACGGCCGACCGAGCACGCTCGCCGAGCACCGCGCGCTCGGTCGTACTTCCCATGAGTCGGGACAGCGCCTCGCCGAGCGCTCCCGGCTCAGCACGAGGCACGATGCGCGCGGCCTCCCCGTCACGTGCCAGCAGGCGCACGCCAGCAGAGCAGTCCGTCGCCACGCAGGGCAGGCCCATCGCCATCGCCTCGGCCAGTGCGAGGGGCAGCCCCTCCGTCAGGCTCGGCAGGGCAAGGATGCCGGCCCGCCGGAGTTCCGACTCCGCATCGGACACCGGTGGCAGGAACTCCACACGGTCGGAACCCACGGGCAGGGCGGCTACGCGGGCACGGAGATCGGCCTCCTCCGGGCCAGAGCCCACGAATCGCAGTCGCCAGCCCGGGTGCCGGTCCGCGATCAGGCCCCACGCCTCGACGAGGAATCGCGGTCCCTTCTCCACTGACAGGCGGCCGAGGTACGTGACGACCCCGGTGCCGTCCTCCCCCGCCGCGACCACCGGTTCGTCCGGCCAGAACGCGAGTGGGTTGGGCAGCCACTGCGTGTTGTTCAGCCCGGCCTGCCGAAAGCGCTCCGCGTCCTCCGGTGTCAGGAGGGTGAACAGGTCGACGTCGGCGTAGAGCGCCAATGCCCGCGGGAGGTCTCGTCCGGCAGCGGCAGCCTCGAACGACGAGTGGTACTGCCCCATCACCGCCCAGTTCCCATGCGGCACGTCAGCGAGGTGCTCCATCGCCCATAGCTGTGACGTGACGACGATCCCGGGCGGTCCATCCGCCAGTACCTCGGCCAGCCGATCAATCGCCACGGCTCGCAGGCGCGCGCGCTGGGCGTTGATCCGTCGATCGGCAGGTGACAACCGGGCCGTCAGGCCTGACGCAGATGGGGGCGCCGGCCATGGCTCCGGCATCAGGGTGAACCGTCGAAACGCCGGATCGGCAACGTACTCATGGCGCGGCTCATGCGGTGCGATGCCCACCAGGTCGACGGAGTAGCCGCGCAGGCCCAGGTGCTGGGCCACCACATGCACCACGCGTTGCGCGCCACCGACCTCGTCGATGTTGTTCGCCATCAGGACGACGCGGGGCCGGCTCACGTTCGCTCCCCCGGTAACCCGATGGCCTCGATAACGCGTTCCGTGGCCCTGCCGTCGCGCGGACCACAGTGCTCGGCGGCCCACGCCTGCCGACGCGCCGCGTGCTCTCGATCCCAGCCAGCCGGGTCGTCGATCCAGCTGCTGACCTCGGCGACAAGTGCGTCCATCCCCTCGATCTGCGGCCCCACGCTGCCGAGTCCCGGATACAGGCCACGGGTGCGGTTCACGTACAGCTCCCGATCAGGCTGGAAGAGCACGATCGGCAGATCGATCAGGGCAGCGTCCCCGATCAGGGACGAGTAGTCCGAGACGAACAGGTCGCCTGCAGCCAGGACGAGACCGAAGTCGTCGGTGTCACTCAGCTCTCGCACCGCTGAGCGCAGCCTCGTCGGGACAGCACTGTCGAAGGAGTTCGCGCGCACGACGAGGTACGCCCTGTCGCCAAGCTCCCGGTCCCAGCGGTCGAGGTCGACAAGGGGCTCACCCGACGATGTCGGGCCCCGCCCCGCGGGCGCGTAGACGACAACGGCTCGATCGTCCGGCAGGTCGAGTCGTCGGCGAAGTTCAGCGCGCGCAACGTCATCCGTCCGGATTCCGACGGCGGCGTCCATGCGCGGCAGGCCCGCCACTGTGACGCGGCCCCGGTAGCCGAACGCCCGCGAGATGACCGCGGCCGCAGGCATCGACGCGACGACAACAACCGTCCACTCGCGAGCGCGACGCCGAAGAGCGGCAACGGCCGATCGACTGACCAGCACACTCGGATCGTCCAGCCCGACGTGGTGGACGGCAACACCGTGTCCGGCATTGGCGACAACGGCACGCGGCGATGCGTCGCCCGAGGACGAGCCGTCATCGACAACGAGGCTGGCGCGCGCACGCAGCCACGCGTGCCGCAGGGTCCCACGTCGAACGACATCCACGAGTCCCGGCACCGACTCGGGTGTCGCGCGATGAACCCAGACCTGTCTCATGCCGGGCCGAGCCACGGCTAGACCGCCACTGATCGCCCCGACGTTCCCGCCGAATGACCGTCCGCCATCCGCCTCGAAGATGGCGAGGTCGCGACGAGGCAGCACGTGGCCCAGCCGCGTGGCAATGGCCGGCACCACCTCGCGGCCGATGAGCGCGAACCCGGCAGCCAGCCGGGTCGTGCCCGGTAGCCGGTACCACCAGGCCCGCAGGGCCGCCCATCGGGACCGCGCCCCCGATGGGCGCGCGGCACGCCAGCCAATCGCCCCGTTGTCGTGGGAGGCCAACTCGATGTGGTCCGGGCCGACGCCATGGACCCGGCCCGGGAAACGCACGGAGGCCGCGGGCACATCGGATTCCGCAGCCCGGGCGCTGACGACGTTGACCTGACCCTTGCGCATGACTGCGACGCCCAGGGTGCCTCGATCCTTCGCCTCCAACCGTCGCCCGAGGTGGTCCGACAGGACTCCCTCCGCGCGCCAAAGGCGATGGGGACCGTCGTAGCCGAGCCACTCTCCCGCCAGCGACATCGCGGTCTGCGAACCGTGGATGAGGAACCGGACCTCCACGCCGTCGGCCTCCGCGAGCATTCCGTCGTAGTCAACGGTGCTGCCGGTGACGCTGACGATGTCGCCGCTCAGCCTGAATCCATCAACGCGATGGAGGTAGCGCCGCTGGCTGAAGGGAATGGATGTCAGGCGAAGGCTGCTCACGTCGAGCCAGTCACGAGTTGAGATGCCTGCCACCTCGACGCCGTCGTCAAGATGCCTCGACCCCCACCATTCCCGACCGTCCCGTTCCACGATCGGAGCATCGACAACCGAGGCCCATTTCACGAACCGCATCGCCGAGCGAATGCCCTCGAGATCGCGCACGAGCAGGTGATAGATCGCGACCCGAAGCGCCGGTCGAAGCCGCCAGGCCGGCGCGAGGTTCACCTGCTCCACGTAGGGCACCAGCCGATCCATGAGCGGCCTTGCGGTGTCATCGTCCAGTTCGAGCATGGAAGACAGGTACAGGTAGAGATCGTGCTTGAGAAACTTGAGGTCCTTGGCCCCCCGCACCTCCGCGAGACCACGGCCGGCCAGGAACGCGTCGATCCGCCGGTTGATCTCAATGCGGCTCTCGACGTTGCGGACCTCGTTGCGCCGCTGCGTGATGGAGGGCTCGTCACTCAGCCGGTCGACATACCAGCGGTAGACGGTCTCCGGGATCGTCGCGATTCGCCGCGCGGCCGCCATCGCCTCGAGCGTGAAGAGCTGATCCTCGAACAGCAGCCCTTCAGGAAACCGAATGCCGTTGCTCCGCAGCAGTTCCGTGCGGTAGATCTTGTTGACAGAGATCGTGTCGAACAGCAGTTCGGGGAAGTCGCTCAGCGCATCCACCACGACGGTCACGTCGTGCACCTCTGGTCGCCAGCGACGAGTACGCCCGGTTCGGACGTCGATGCGCTCGGCCGTGCCGCACACGACATCTGCACCCGTCGACTCCGCCGTCGTCAGGAGGTTCTTGCAGGCATGCCGTTCGTACTCATCATCCGAGTCGCAGAACATCACCCATGGCGCGCTGGCCAGGTCAATGCCCCTGTTGCGCGGAGCACTGCAGCCGCCCGAGTTCATCTCGAGTCGCTCGTACCGCACACGCGGATCGCCCTCGGCGATGCGGCGAACGATCTCCTCGGTGCCGTCCGTGGACGCATCGTCCACGACGATGATCTCGATGGCACGCAGTGTCTGCCGCTGGATGGATGCCAGGGCTCGCGGTAATCGTGCCGCATCGTTGTAGGAGATCACGACGACCGTGACGTCGGGTGCACTCATCGACGTCTCCGCAGCTCCTGCGCACGCTCGATCAGGACGGTGGCACGCGCATCGAAACCGTGATCGCGAGCTACGCGCGTTGCCAGATCGAGACGAGCCGCGCGATCGGCGAAAGCCGATGCACGGTCCGCACGGAGCACGTCGACGAGTTCGGTCGGGCCGTCGTAGGTGCGCACAACGTCGCCGAAGACCTCGTCCAGGCCCGTCGCCTGGTCGGTCAGGACGCGTGCCGCGCAAGCAGCCGCATCGAAGAGACGATTCG
This sequence comes from uncultured bacterium, assembly GCA_903940375.1. Taxonomy (GTDB): domain Bacteria; phylum Actinomycetota; class Actinomycetes; order S36-B12; family S36-B12; genus UBA10649. The sequence continues at coordinate 9,085 of CAJAKT010000389.1, forward strand.
AGAGGAATCCTTCGGAAGCCATATCCGGCCAGTGGTCATTGAGGACGATGCCAGCCGAGGCATAGGCCGCCGGGAGCACCTCATTCGGCAGGAACTCACCGCTGATGCGGTCGGGCGGCAGGAACTCAGGCCAGCCGACGCCATAGACCGACAGATCGACCCCAGCCTCGACGGCCGCTCGAACAGCAGGCCGGAACTCGCCTCGCGTCGAGCCGACGAAGAGCACGTCGGCCCCAGTGTCGGGCTCAGCCGCATCGGGGGTGAACCGATGGGGATTCGTGGCCTGCAGCAAGGACTCCACGGGAACACCGAACTCGCCTGACGCAGCCCTGCCCCAGTGCCTGCTGGCCGCGAAGACGGCGTCGTAGTCCGCCGGCTCATCGGCCTCCACCATCTCCGGGTGGCTGATGACCCAGAGCAGCCACGTCGCCTCGCCGCGACGCGGCACCACGCGGCGCAGACCGCGCAGTACGAGGACGACGTCGTCCTGCATGCGGGCCTCTGCCGTGGCCCCACCACGGAAGACCACACGGGCCTCCTCGCCCGCCCGGTTCAGCGCATCGACGAGATCCCGGGCGAACCAGGTATCGCCCCACTGCTCACCCGCAGGTCCCTTGGGCGCTGCGACGACAACGGACCACCGCAGCGGACGGGGAGCGCGACGTCGGAACACGCTCATCCGCCATCCACCGAAGGCATGGCGCGACGTTCGGCGCGGGACAGCCCGCGGAGGAAGCCCAGCCCCCATGAACCATGCATGGCGGCGTAGACGACGGGCAGCGTTACCGCCTCGCGGACCGACAACCGTGGTGACGCCAGCGCACTGTGCACACTCGCGGCAGCATTGAGCGCGGCGTAGCCGATGGGCGCCGACAGGCCGAGCGCCGCCACCCACGGTCGCTGCGTCGCCACTCCGACCACGGCCAGACCAAGACCGACGCCCACTCCGGCCACCGCAACCGGCGCTGCGAGGTAGCGCAGCGACAGTGTCTCCGGATGTCGACGGGTCACCTCCCTGCGCCACCGCCCGTAGTCGTGGTACTGCCGAACAAGTGCTCGCAGGGTGTGCCGAGGCCGGTAGGTGACGCGCATCTCCGGGGTGAACCAGACAACGCCGCCACTTTGCCGGATCCGCAGGTTCATCTCCCAGTCCTGCGCCCGGACCATCGACTCGTCATAGCCACCGACGCGATCGAGGGCCGACCGGCGGAAGCAGCCGAGGTAGACCGTGAGTGCGGGCCCTGCCTCGCCTCCGACGTGGAAGGACGCACCGCCCACGCCGAACTTCGAGGTCATGGCGCGCGCCACCGCACGCTCGAAATCCGTCGTGCCCTCCGCCGCCATGATGCCGCCGACATTGTCGGCACCGGAGGACTCAAGGACGGCGACCCCCGTGCGCACGTAGTCGCGCGGCACCATCGCATGACCGTCGATGCGGACGACGATGTCGCTGTCGACAGCGGCGATCGCTGCGTTCAAACCCGCCGGCGTGCGACCGGTGGGGTTGTCGACGACCCGCACATGCGGATGCGCATCGGCAAGCGTCTGCGCAACAGCCTGTGTGCCGTCCTTCGAGGGCCCAACGGCGATCGCGATATCCAGATCACCGGAGTAGTCCTGGTCCAGCAGTTTCTCGACGGCGTGCCGCAGGTGACGCTCCTCGTTCACCACGGTCATGACGATGGCGACACGAGGCTGGTCGGCCGTCATGCCGCTCCTCCAGCGATGCCCTCGGGATCGGTACCGAACGCCATGTGACGCACCATCCCGGGAACCGTGGACGTGGTCTTGGTCAGGAAGTGCTCGTCGCGGACCGCGGCAGTGTGCCCCGCGGAGTGCCGCACGTACACGTAGCCCAGGCCGTGGGTTCGGTACACCAGCCCGCCATCGCCGAGCACCCGGTCGAGCAGCGCGCGATCGACCGACTTCGGCACCGGACGCCAGCCACCGACAGCGGCAAGGTCGCCCTTCGAGATCAGCATCGTTCCGCCGGCAACGAAGTCTGCGTACTTCTCCGCTGCGTAGGTCGGACGGAACACCGTGGTGTCCGTCGACTCGAGGTACACCCAGTCAAGGGCCTTGCCGACGACCTGGGCGCCCGAGTACTGGCGCGCCAGCACGAGATCCCAGATGTGCTCAGGGCCGTAGATGTCGTCGTCGTCCATCTTGGTCACGAGAGCACCCGACGCGCGATCACTGCACACCTGCAGCGCCTCGCCCAGTGTCCGCGACCCGTCGATGGCAACCACGGTCACGGGGTACGGCAGCGACTGCGCGAGCTCCCACACCCGGGCACCATCGAGCCGATCGCCGTGGGCACCCACCACGATCTCCAGCCTCGGGTAGCGCAGCCGCGCGAGCTGGGCGAAGGCCCGCTCCAGATGGTCGGGCCGATGGGTCACCAGCACCACGCTGACCTCGGGCCAGGCATCGAGCGCCGCCGTCGGGCTGAAGGCGCGGATCGCGTGACGCCTCTCGTGAACCGACAGTGCCTGCCAGGCCAGATGGTCTCCCGCGTCGGGAAGGTCGTGCGCCGCTGCCGCGACGGGAATCCCGCAGGCAAGCAGCTGGCGTTCGATCTGGACAGGCATGTCCGTGGCGAGCACAGCGCTGGTGGCGCGCAGCTGCTCGACATTGGCCGCGCTGACGCTGCCGGTGACCACCACGGGTCCGCCCTCGGCGTCGATCGTGACGATGCCCTCCACCACCCGAGCGGCGGCGAATGTGCCCGATGCCACCGAACGGCGACCGACAGGGCGATGGATCGTCGGATCGACGCTGACGTCGAAGCCGACGGCATCGCGCGTCCAGGTAGAACCGTCGATGCAAACGGTGTGGGCACTATCGGATAAGGCGGTGGGTTGCGCAGCACCTGTCAGCAGCAGGTCGCAACGACGCACGTGCG
>CAJAKT010000390.1 GCA_903940375.1 uncultured bacterium
ATCGAGTTCGACTACTGGTCGTGGGGGATGGAGAAGTACGACCGGGCGGTCGCGGAGTTCGACAGCCCCCGGTTCGAGGAGTGGCTGGACGCCGTCGCCCGCTCCTGAACGCCCGGAACACGCCCGTAACGGACTCTTAACGCCCCAGCGTGTCGCAGTTCACAAAAGCACCTACGCGAGCACACTGCGACCAATAGTGTCCGGGAGTCGGGGGTCAACCCGCGCGGACGTGACCGCGCAACGAGGAGGCAGCGGTGTCAGACACGACGAAACTGAGTGCGGACGAACAACAGCTAGCGGATCTCGGCTACAAGCAGGAGCTCAGCCGTACGTGGAGCGGGTTCTCCAACTTCGCGATCTCGTTCTCGATCATCTCGATCCTGGCGGGCTGCTTCACGACCTTCTACTTCGGCTGGAACAACGGCGGGCCGATCGCGATCTCCCTCGGCTGGCCGCTGATCGCAGCCCTCATCCTCATCATCGGCTTCTGCCTGTCCGAGCTGGTCTCGGCCTATCCCACGTCGGGCGGCATCTACTGGTGGGCGAGCAAGCTCGGCGGCGTCAAGGCCGGCTACTACACCGGCTGGCTCAACCTCGTGGGCCTGATCGCCATCGTCGCTTCGGTGGCGTACGGCACGGCGACCTTCTTCGACTACGCGATGTCGCGGTTGAGCGCATCGTGGGCGGAGGGCTACTCACTCGAGCGTGTCTTCGTGATCTTCCTCGTCATCCTCATCTTCGCGTCGCTCGTCAACATCTTCTCGAGCCACCTGCTGGCGGTCTTCAACAACATCTCGGTGTGGTGGCACGTCATCGGTGCCTCGATCGTCGTCATCATCCTGGTGTTCTTCCTCAAGGACGGCGCCGTCCACTGGGACGCGGCAAACGTGTTCACAGGTCGGATCAACAACACCTTCGGACTGTTCGGCAGCAGTGACGGCAGCCTCAACGGACCCGGCACCGACGGACTGGGATTCTTCTTCTACGTGCTGCCGCTCGGCTTCCTGCTCACGCAGTACACGATCACCGGCTACGACGCGTCTGCGCACCTCTCCGAGGAGACCCAGGGTGCGGCCGACGGCGCCGCCAAGGGCATCTGGCGGTCGATCTTCTACTCCGCGATCGGCGGCTGGATCCTCCTGCTGGCGTTCCTCTTCGCCGTCCAGGATCCGGACGCGGTATCGGCCGGTGGTGGTGGCGTTCAGGTGATCTTCGACCAGGCGCTGAGCCCAGAGCTCGCGGGCACGGTCCTGATGATCGCCACCCTCGGGCAGCTCTTCTGCACCACGGCCTGCCTCACCTCCGCCTCACGCATGCTGTTCGCGTTCAGCCGCGACGGCGCCGTGCCCGGCGCGAAGTACTGGGCGAGCCTGAGCAAGAACAAGACCCCCGTGCAGGCCGTGCTGGCCGTGTCGGTGGCTGGGCTGGTCCTGACACTTCCGGCACTGCTCAAGGTCAACATCGGCACCGCAGAGGAGCCGATCTACACGGTCACGGCCTTCTTCGCGGTCGTGTCGATCGGTGTCCTGGGCCTCTACCTGGCCTTCGCGATCCCGATCTTCTACCGATGGAGGGCCGGGGCGTCCTTCAAGCAGGGATCATGGAACCTGGGCAACAAGTGGAAGTGGATGGCGCCGGTCGCCATCTTGGAGATCCTGATCACCTCCGTCTACTTCATCCTCCCGCTGTACCCAGGCGGAGCCCCGGGCTTCATGCGCGGGTTCCTGGGAGCGCCGAGCGCCGAGGAGGTGCCCTTTGACTGGAAGGCGGTCAACTACGCACCCCTGGTCCTCGGGGCCATCCTGATCGCCCTGTGGATCGGCTGGCATGTGTCGGCCAAGAAGTGGTTCACCGGCCCCAAGATGACGATCGACCTGCCGGCGGACGTCTCCTCGGCGGACGAGATCGAACTCGAGCACGAGCACAAGGGCTTCCACCAGCCACCGGAGTCCTAAACCCCTTCGCCGAGCGGCCCGTTGTGGTCGGTTTCAGTACGTTGAAACCAACCACGGCGGGCCGTTCGTTTTGGTGTTTCGGTGGTCAGGTGCGGATGCGCCGACGCGCGTGCCGCCGACGTTGACCTGCCCGGTGCCGAAGGAACCCCTTCGCCGAGCGGCCCGTTGTGGTCGGTTTCAGTACGTTGAAACCAACCACAACGGGCCGTTCGTTTTGGTGGTTCGGTGGTCAGGTGCGGATGCGCTCCGAGGTCGGGTCGTACGGTGCCTTCAGGCTGACGGAAGCGCCGACGCGCGTCCCGCCGACGTTGACCTGCCATTCGCCCTCGGCCAGGTACTCGGGCGTGACGACGCCGCCGTCGGGGCGCCACACGTAGGCGAGTCCGACGCACGAGCCTGTCGCGGTGCCGAAGGCGGCCGACGTCACCTGCCCGGTGCCGACGCCGTCGCGCAGCAGCAGCTCGCCACCCCACATCATCACGGCCGGATCGTCGACGACGAAGGACACGAGGCGACGTCGAACACCGGCTGCGCGTGCCGCCTCGACGGCCTCGCGGCCGAGGAACGGGATGTCGGTCTTCAACTTGGTGGCGAAGAGCAGTCCCGCCTCGACCGG
>CAJAKT010000391.1 GCA_903940375.1 uncultured bacterium
CATGATCTGCAACTGGCCGGCAGGCATGACGTTGTCTGAACCCATGTTGAGCACAAGGGCTCCGGTGGTGCAGGCAATTCCAACATTGCGGGCGTTGCCCAGGCCGGTGCCCGGATCCTCGACGACCCGGTCCGCCAGTTCGTCGGCAACTGCACGCGTGCCGTCGGTGCTGCCCCCATCGACGACAACGAGCTGACCGACTCCAGCGGCCCGCAGGCTGCTCAGACACCGCTGGATGCCGCTGATCGAGTTGATCGTGCAGATCACCGCTGAGACGTCGCTGGGCTGGCGCATCACGATCACAGCCCGAGCAGGGTCGCTTGGTTGTCGAACTCGGCCGACTGCGCGCGCACCTCGTCGAAGGTTCCGCGCGCCACGATGCGGCCGCGCTCGAGGAACATCAACTGGTCGGCGAAACGCACGGTGGCAAGACGATGGGCCACCGTGATCGTCGTGACGTGGCCTTCCAACTCGACGAGGGTCTGGATGATCGCCTGCTCGGTGTCGGCATCCAGCGCACTGGTGGCCTCGTCGAGAACGAGAAGCCGCGGGCGGGTGTAGAGCGCCCGGGCGATGCCGAGGCGCTGACGTTGGCCACCCGAGAGCTTGAAGCCTCGTTCACCGATGTAGGTGTCGAGGCCCTCGCGATCGCCCACGAGGAAGTCGGCGAGGTGCGCGCGCGTCAGCGCCTCCCAGACGAGGTCGTTGTCGATGGCCTCGTCGGGCAGGCCCAGCGCGACGTTCTGCCGCACCGTGCCCGGGACGAGCGCAACCAGCTGCGGCACGTAGGCGATGGCGCCGGGCCAGCGATCGATCGCTTCGCGTGGCGACAGGCCCCCGATCAGGACGGCTCCGGCATCCGGTGCCTGCACACCGAGGATCACGTCAGCGAGAGTCGACTTGCCGGCGCCTGTCGAGCCCACGAGGGCGATTGACGTGCCGGGCGGGATCGCGAAGCTGATGTCGAACAGTGCCGGTTCCATGGCATCAGGGAACGTGACGGCGATGCCCTCGACCGTGACGTCGGCCGTGAAGTCGGGGTAGCCCCCGACGATGTGGCGGTGGATGTCTGCGGCCGTGACGGCGGGCCCGGCGGCGTCTGCGTCCAGTTGGGAATTGGGGCGGCGCAGGAAGTCGAACATGAAGAAGGTCGGCTGGGCCATCACGGCCGCGTTGCGAATGGAGATGCCCGCGCCCTGCAGCCGCAGCAGCGAGGGGATCACCCTCGAGCCGGCAGCCAGGAACAGCGCGGTGGTGGAGGCTGCGGAGCCCCAGTTCTTCGTGAGGAACTGCACGACGGCGAGCACCAGCACGCCCACGTAGAGCGACGCCTCCAGGACGTACTTAGGCACCTCGGCGATGAAGGCGTTGTTAGCGCTCGCGCTGGCATAGCGGTTCACCACACCCGCGTACTTGTCGACGTAGAGATCCCGGCGGTTGAGGACGGTGGCCTCTCGGTAGGTCGAGATCGCCTCCGACACCGCGCTGAGCGTGTCGACTGAGGTGTTCTTCATGATCTCGG
>CAJAKT010000392.1 GCA_903940375.1 uncultured bacterium
ACCCACCACAGCTCGCCGCTCAACAGAAGATGAGATACCCTAGGGGGTATGCGAAATCGTCTCCTTGTCCTGTCCGCCGCCACTCTCGTCGGCCTGTCCCTCGGGCTCGCTGGCTGCTCATCGACCGACGCCGCTGCGCCAGCCACTGCCGCCGCGGTCCAGGGTCCGGCAGCCCCCATCACCGCACCCGCCGCTCCTGAACGCGTCGATGCCGCGACATTCGCGACGATCGTCGGCGGCGCAGGCGTGACCACGATCGACGTGCGCACCCCGGAAGAGTTCGCCGCCGGTCACATCGACGGTGCCCTCAACTACAACGTCGAAGGCCCTGACTTCGCCGCGCAGATCAGCGGGCTCGATCCGGCCGGGGTCTACGCCGTCTACTGCCGGAGCGGGAACCGCTCGCAGGTCGCCGTCAGCGCGATGTCGCAGGCCGGCATCAACGGGATCTACGAGCTTGAGTCGGGCATCGCTGGCTGGGAGGGCGCTGGGCTGCCCGTCGTCTCCTAGTTCGACGAAGCAAACGGATCCGGGCAGCGCCACACCACATTGCGCACGTCGGGGGCCGACTCCAGGTTCAGGCCCCGCAGGGAACTCTCCCGCAGCCGGTAGTCATTCGCCGACAGCGCTCGTGAGATGGCCGCAAGGTTCGCTGGGTCATCGAGTTCTGTTGCCGTCCACTCCGCAGGCGCGTCGTGGTCGACCACCGTGCTGATGATGGCGATCTCCGGCCTCCCCGCATCGCTGACGCGAGCGAATTCCAGAATGCGGGCCTGCTGCGGCCAGTCGATGAGTGACGACGTCGTGATCTCCCAGAAGCCACGCTCGTCATCTCCGTGTCGTCCGGCTGCGTGGAAGTGCACATGACCGGCAATCCAGGCGATGACATTCGCGCGGGCCAGGAGTAACTCGACGACGCGATCCCCCAGAACGCGCCGCTCGGCGCCTTCTGGTGCGTAGCCGTTGGTGAGCGTGGGGCTCGGATGGTGCGATGCGATCACGACGTAACGGTCGGCAGACTCATCCAGCGTGCGGACCAGCCAGTCGAATTGCTCCTGACCCAGTGAGCCCTGCCAGCCGCCGTGCGGGTTCACCGTGTCGAGGGCCACGATGCGCAGTCGCGCGACATCGGTGACGAAGTACTTCGGCTCACCGGGTTCCGAGTCGGGTCGCGTCGTCGCAGCGAACTCGTCGGGCTCGACGAAGTCTCGGCGTGGGTCAGCGACGATCGTCGTGAACGGTGACGTCTCGTCGTGGATGTACCCCACCGGTCCATTGCCGTCGATCGCTGCTGCCGTGGCCATCGGGTCGACGCCCTCGGGTAGGCCAGTGATGCGCTCCGCGCCCATCGCCAAGGCGCGTAGATCGTCGTCGGGCGCGACGGTTCCTTGCAGAAGGCCATCGTGGTTTCCGTGGACGCTGATCCACGGCAGCGAGAGCCCGGGCGAGACGACATCGCGTCTAGCCGCCTCGACGAGACCGGGAATCGTCGGATACCCGTACACCCGCGTGGGCCGATCGGGATCTACC
>CAJAKT010000393.1 GCA_903940375.1 uncultured bacterium
AACTCCCCCGACTCGGAGTTCTACGCATCCCTGGCCCTGTTCGGCGACGACGTCGCCGACAGGTCGATCGACCCGGCCTACACGTGGACGCGACTGGGCTACATCGCGCCGGCTCGGCTGCTCGTCACGACGCTGGATCCATGGCTCGGCTTCGCCGTCTGGCGGTTCCTGCTCATCGCGCTGATTGTCGGGTCGCTGTACGCGATGGTCCGGATGGTCAGCACCCGGCAGCTCGCCACGATCGTCGCGGCCCTGGCCAGCCTGAACACGATGGTGCTGTCGTTCGTCGGCAACACCTATCTCACCGGCACGATCATCGCGGCGATCCTGCTGCTGCTCGCCCTCGGGACGTGGGGCAGCCTCGCCGCGCCACACCGCCCGTGGCTGCCGGTCGTGCTCTCCGGGGCAGTCGCCGGCTGGCTGGTCATGCTCAATCCCTATGCCCTGATGCTCGGTATGTCGATGTGGCTGGGCTTGCGGGTCATCGCATTGGTCAACGACCCCGAGCGTCGCTGGCGGCACCTTGGCCGCGATGCCATCGCCGGGATCGCCGGATTCGGAATCGTCTTCGGGCTGCTGCTCGCTGCCGGAGCGATCATCTTCCCGGGGCGCAACTGGCTGTCGACCTACGTCACCTGGAATTCACGGCTGGACTACGCGAGCTTCGTCGGCGACCCCGACGTATGGCGACGAGACGTCGCCCTGCTCGTTCCCGTGCTGGCGGTGGCCATTGCCCTCATCGCCATCGTCGCCACCCGAGCGAGCCGCTGGGCCACTGCGGCGGTAGTTGTGGCCGTTGTCAATGTCGCCTTCACCTGGGGCTACGTCCTCCTCGTGCCCGGGCCGTGGCTCGAGGCGCCGACCTACGTCGCGAAGCTCTGGGCCGGTGCCCTCGCCGCAGTCGCCCTCGGCTTCGGTGCACTTGTCGGCCGACGGAGCCTCGGAGTCGGCGGCTGGGCGGTGTTCGCGGCGGCCGTCCCGCTCACCATCTGGGCTGGGCACTTCGATCAGGACCTGACGATGACACAGGCGCTGGTCATTGCTGCACTAGTACTGCTCCTCGTCATCGCGAGTGCGGTGCTCCTTCGCGGCACTGCCGCAACGGCGACCGGCATCGTCGTCGTCCTCGCGCTGTCGTCCCTGGCCATCGGATCGCAACTGCTGCAGAACGGCCGCGGGCTCCTCGGCATCTACGGGCAGTTCCCGCTGCGCGCCGCATACGTCGACTTCGACATCGAGCTGCTCATGCGGTCGAAGGTCGCGGCAGAGGAGTTCGTGCTCGCCAACACCACGGCCGACGACACCGTCGGCATCTGGACCGATGCCGACCGCCTCACCGCGGGGATCGCCGCCATGCAGCTGTGGGGCTGGTACAACAACGTGGCCCAGGGCGCGGCCCTGAGCCCTGCGGAGGCGGCTGATCTGGAAACCCGTCATCCGACCGCGATCGCAATGTATGCACCGACACGCGAGCAGATCGACACCTTCCGAGCGTCGCTGCCGCGATGGGCCCTGCCGGGTGAGCCGACCTGCACGACCGTTCCGTTCCTGGGGATCGGATCCCCCGACGCACACGTGTGCGTCGTGCATCTGCAGTGGCCCAGCTGAGGGCTACATCAGGTTGCGCAGTAACCGTGAACCGGTGAGCTCACCACGCGTGTCCTCTGTGGCGAACGGCACCAGTCGCTGACGGATGTCGTCCATCTTGCTCATGCTCGTCCGCACGTTGCTCGCCCCGGCAATCAGGCGCGCAAGCTTCGCGTCCCCCTGATGACCGGTGTCAAGGCCGACCTCCTGACCAGCGGATACCCGGTAGTCGATGACAAGCGCGTCGTCGAGGAGCAGCTGCTCCCGCGCCA
>CAJAKT010000394.1 GCA_903940375.1 uncultured bacterium
AGCTGGTGGCGGCCTCGAAGGCCTGCTCCAGGATGCCGAGGGCCTCCTCGAGCAGCGGGATCGGCATCGTCAGCGGCGGCAGGAAGCGGAACACGTTGCCGTAGGTGCCGGTCGTCAGCGGCGGCAGGAAGCGGAACACGTTGCCGGACGTCCCGGTTCCGCATGCCCCGCGGGCAAACCCCGTCCCGACAACGGGCCCCGGGATACGCCGAGCGGCCCGCTGTGGTCGGTTTCAACGCCCTCAAACCAGCCACAAAGGGCCGCTCGGCGAAGGGAGGTCAGCTGGTGGCGGCCTCGAAGGCCTGCTCCAGGATGCCGAGGGCCTCCTCGAGCAGCGGGATCGGCATCGTCAGCGGCGGCAGGAAGCGGAACACGTTGCCGTAGGTGCCGGTCGTCAGCGTGACGACGCCGTTGGCGTGGCAGAACGTGTTGAGCGTCGCCGCGAGGCCCGCATCGGGGTCCATCGTCCCGGGGACGACGAGCTCGATGGCGATCATCGCGCCGCGCCCGCGGATGTCACCGATGGCCGGGAAGCGCTCGGCCATGCTGGTGAGCCGGGGGAGCATGACGGCCTCGATGGCCTTGGCGAGGCCGTTCGCGTCCTGCTCTTCCATCCAGCGGATGGAACCGAGTGCCGCAGCGCAGGCGACGGGGTTGCCGCCGTAGGTGCCGCCGAGGCCACCGGCATGGACGGAATCCATGATCTCGGCGCGGCCGGTGACGGCCGCGAGTGGCAGGCCGCCGGCGATGCCCTTGGCGGTGGTGATCATGTCGGGGACGACGCCCTCGTACTCACTGGCGAACCAGTCGCCGGTGCGGCAGAAGCCGGACTGGATCTCATCGGCGACGAAGACGATGCCGTTCGCGGTGGCGAAGTCAGCCATTGCGGAGAAGTAGCCATCGCCGGGAACGATGAAGCCGCCCTCACCCTGGATGGGCTCGATGATGATTGCGGCCACGTTCGCGGCGCCGATCTCCTTCTCGATCCGGGTGATGGCGATCTGCGCCATCTCCGGACCCTTGAGGCCGCGATCGCGGTAAGGGTATGAGGTGGGCACGCGGTAGACCTCGGGAGCGAACGGACCGAACGACTGCTTGTACGGCATGTTCTTCGCGGTCAACGCCATCGTCAGGTTGGTGCGTCCGTGATAGCCGTGCTCGACGACGACGACGGCCTGTCGCTTGGTGTACGCGCGGGCGATCTTCACCGCGTTCTCGACGGCTTCCGCACCGGAGTTGAACAGGGCGGAGCGCTTCGTGTGATCGCCGGGCGTGAGCCGGTTCAGTGCTTCGCAGACCTCGACGTAGCCGCTGTAGGGCGTGACCATGAAGCAGGTGTGCGTGAAGTCCGCGACCTGCTGCTGCACGCCGGCCACGACGTCGGGATTGGCGTTGCCGACGGTGGTGACGGCGATGCCGGACCCCATGTCGATCAGCGAGTTGCCGTCGACATCGACGAGCACGCCGCCGCCGGCCTTGACGACGTAGACCGGCAGCATCACACCGATTCCTGCCGAGACGGCCTCGGTCTTGCGGGCCTGGAGGGCCTGTGACTTGGGGCCGGGGATGCTCGTCACGAGGCGTCGCTCCTGCGGCAGGCCGTTCGTGGGGGTAGTGGAGCGGTCGGCGGTCGTGGTCATGGTTCCTCCCGGAGTCTGTGGCACGAGCCTAGGGGGCGGCCGACAGGCCGTGCCCTGTCCACTCTGGACATCCGCGGGCGTAGCCTTGTCCGAATCGTTGGAGGATGCCGTGACGTTGACCGTTGGCCAGGTGGCCGCCCTGCCGGATCTGGGGCTGATCGTGGCCACATCGTCGCCGTCCCTCGCCCGCGAGGTGCGGTGGGTGGCCGTGTCGGAGCATGCCGATCCCACCCCGTGGATCGAGGCCGGTGACCTCCTTCTCACCACGGGGATGTCCGTTGACGAGGATGCCGCCGGCACCCGGGCCTATGTGGAGCGTCTGGTTGCTGCGGAGGTGGCGGGCCTGGGATTCGGCGTTGGCTTCCGGCATCCGACCATCCCGCGCGCGCTGATCAAGGCGGCCGAGCGGGCGGGTCTGCCCGTCCTCGAGGTGCCGAAGCCCACGCCGTTCGTGGCCGTGAGCAAGGCGGTGTCCCGGCTGCTGACGGCCGAGGAGTACGCGGAGTCTGCAGCATCCTTCGACTGCCAGCGACGGCTCATCCGGGCCGCGCTGGCCGAACCTGCCGGCCGCCCCGGCGACGTGTTGGGCGGTGTGGTGTCCGTCCTGGCGAAGCATGTCGAAGGCTTCGTCCTGCATCTGACGTCGGCAGGTGACGTCATCACGGCTCATCCGGACGGCGCCGCCCTCCGCGCGCCCGAGCTCTCCGGCGAGATCGACCGGCTCCGTCCGCGCGGCCTGCTGGCCTCGGCCTCCATCGCCACGGCCGACGAGCACGTCGTCATCCTGCCGATCGGGGTCAAGGGTGCGGCCCAGGGCTTCCTGGTCGTGGGCTCGTCGCGGCCGCTGCGGGCTGCTGACCAGGCGGTGATGAACCTCGCCGTGTCGTTGCTGTCGTGGGAGGCATCCCGTCCCCTCGTGGTCGATGAGGCGATGGATGCCTGGCGGGGGCTGCTGCTGTCCGTCGCGGCCGACAGCGGCCTCTCCGTCGACCTCCTTGACCGGCTCGGGCTCGGCGCGGTGAATCCGGCACGTGCGGTCGCGGTGACGGTACGCGGCCTGGGCGCGCGACCGGTTCCGGACGTGCTGCTGGGCGAGGCGCAGGGGAGCGGCGATGCGGTGCTGGCGCGGAGAGCCACGGGTGAACTGGGCGGATTCGCACGGGTCGACGATGACGGTTCAGTCGCGGGCAGTGTGCGCGCGCTTGCGACGGCGGCCGGTATTCAGGCCGTCGGCATCTCCTGCGTGCTTGACCTGACGGATGCTGCGAACGTCCGGCAGGCGATGCAGCAGGCGGACCACGCGGCGGCCCTGGGCACAGGACTGTGCTCGTTCGACGACGAGCCGGCGCGGGGCCTGGCATCGCTCATCGATGCAGCCACGACGTCTGCCTGGGCGGTTGGGTATCTCGGTGGCCTGCTGACGACGGGCGAAGGCCCCGAGTTGATGGACACCCTGCGCGCGTGGCTCGAGCAGCATGGCCAGGTTGATGCTGCGGCGCAGCGACTGGGCATTCACCGGCACACCGTGCGCCATCGACTTCGACGTGCGGAGGCCGTCCTGGGCCGTCCGCTGGATGACCCCGCGGTGCGAGCTGATCTGTGGTTCGCGCTGATAGCCGTGTCCACAAGCGCGCCCGCGGTGTCGGCACCGGACGGGCGCGGGTAGCCTCACCACATGCCTGATACCCACCTGAACAATCATCATCGCGACACGCTGACCGCTCTGTTCGCGCATCCGACCAGCGGCAACATCCGGTGGGTCGACGTCGTCAGCCTCATCGGGGCCCTGGGCGACATCGAGGAGAAGCACGACGGCCGCTTCCGCGTGACGATCGGCGGAGAGGTCGAGGTCTTCGACCGTTCGCACGGCAAGGACGTCACCCTCGAGCAGATCACCGACCTGCGCCGCATGCTTACCCACGCAGGCTTCGGCCCGCAGTCCGACGGCAAGCAGCCGGGTAGCGAGGACTGATCTTGGCGAGTCCGCGTCGCATCGTCATCCTGGGCAGTACCGGCTCGATCGGTACGCAGGCCCTCGAGGTGGCGAGCCGCAATCCGGACCGCTTCGACATCGTCGGCCTCTCCGCGGGCGGATCCGATATCGCGATGCTGGCCCAGCAGGCCATCGACTTCAGGGTCGAGGCCGTAGCGGTTCGGCAGGCCTCGACGGCCGCCGACCTGCAGCTGGCGCTGTATGCGGAGGCACAGCGCCGGGGCTACGCCCATGGTGATCATGACCTGCCGCGGATCCTTGCCGGTCCGGATGCGAGCACCGAGCTGGCGCGATGGGACTGCGATGTCGTCCTGAACGGCCTGGCCGGTGCGGCCGGCCTGGAGCCGACGCTGGCCGCCCTCGGGGCCGGGCGAACCCTCGCCCTCGCGAACAAGGAGTCGCTCATCATCGGCGGTCCGCTGGTGAAGGGGCTCGCAGCGCCGGGGCAGATCGTGCCCGTCGACTCCGAGCACTCGGCACTTGCCCAGGCGCTTCGATCGGGTTCCGCCAGTGAGGTCCGTCGGCTGATCCTGACGGCCAGCGGTGGCCCCTTCCGCGGCTGGGATGCCGAGGCGCTGTCGACCGTGACCGTCGAGCAGGCGCTGGCCCACCCGACGTGGGCGATGGGCCCACTTGTCACGGTCAACTCGGCGACGCTGATGAACAAGGGCCTCGAGCTGATCGAGGCCCATCTGCTGTTCGACGTGCCGTTCACGGCGATCGACGTCGTCGTGCACCCGCAGTCCGTCGTGCACTCGATGGTCGAGTTCGTCGATGGCTCGACCATCGCTCAGGCCAGCCCACCGGATATGCGCATCCCGATCGCCTGGGGCATGAGCTGGCCGGAGCGGGTGGCCGACGCGGCACCCGCATGCGACTGGACGTCCGCGACGTCATGGGACTTCTACCCCTTGGACGAGGCCGCGTTCCCCGCCGTCGGTCTGGCCCGCACGGCCGGCACGGCGGGAGGCACCGCGCCCGCAGTCTTCAACGGCGCGGACGAGGCCTGCGTTGCCGCCTTCCTTGCGGGGACGCTGCCGTTCACCGGCATCGTGGCCACCGTGGCCCGGGTGCTGGACGAGCACCTGCATGGGGCCTCGAGCAGCGATTCTGGATCGGCCTGGATCGACGGGAACAATGTCGGCCTCGGCGACGTCATTAGTGCAGACGCATGGGCGCGCCGTCGGGCGCAGGCCCTCGTCTCAGACGGGACGAGGGAGGGGACACATGCTTGAGTTCATCGGCATCGTCATCTTCGCCCTGCTCATCGGCTTCTCGATCGCGCTGCATGAGCTCGGCCATCTGCTGCCAGCCAAGAAGTTCGGCGTCAAGGTCACCGAGTACATGATCGGCTTCGGCCCCACCATCTGGTCCACGGTCCGCGGCGAGACGCGCTACGGGGCCAAGGCGGTGCCGCTCGGCGGCTACATCCGGATGATCGGCATGCTCCCGCCTGCCCAGGACGGCACCACCCGCTCGATGACCACTGGCCGGTTCGCGACTCTGGTCAGCGATGCTCGCCAGCAGTCTGCCGACGAGATCCAGCCGGGTGAGGAGTCTCGGGCGTTCTACCGGCTGCCGGTGCGCAAGCGCGTCGTGATCATGCTCGGCGGCCCGACCATGAACCTGCTGCTTGCCTTCGTGCTGTTCGCCATCGTGCTGGTCGGCATCGGAATCCCGCAGGCCAGCCTGACCGTCAACAACGTGGCCGCCTGCACGCCGACCGTGTCCCAGCCGGCAGGTGCACCGCTTCCCTCGGGCGAGTGCCCGACCGGCAGCCAGCCGGCACCAGCAGCGGTGGCAGGCTTCGAGCCCGGTGACACCATCGTGGCCATCGACGGTGTCGCGGCGACCGATTGGGCCGACACCACGACGTGGATCCGAGCACATCCCGGGACATCGGCCGTCTTCACCGTTGAT
Organism: uncultured bacterium; assembly: GCA_903940375.1. GTDB lineage: Bacteria > Actinomycetota > Actinomycetes > S36-B12 > S36-B12 > UBA10649. Next base: position 5,554 of record CAJAKT010000394.1, read on the forward strand.
CGGGGCGGTGCGCAGGTCGAGTTGCCGGTCACGATCGCGACTGCCCAGCGACCGGTGCTCGATGCCGATGGGAATCCGACCGAGGAGTACGTGTCGGCGGGATACGTGGGCGTCGGACCGGAGTTCGTCTGGGTCAGCCAGCCATGGACCGCCGTGCCGGCCTACATGTGGGACATCACGGTGCGATCCGTGAGCGCACTGATCATGCTCCCCGTGCGGCTGTACGAACTCGTCACCGAGACCCTGATCGGCGGCGGGGAACGTTCGTCCGACAGTCCGGTCAGTGTCGTCGGCGTCAGTCGTATCGGCGGGGATGTTGCCGCCATGGACGAGCCAATGGCGGCGAAGGCTGCCACGTTCCTCGGCCTGGCCGCATCACTGAACCTGTTCCTGTTCCTGTTCAACCTGCTTCCCGTCCTGCCGCTCGACGGCGGGCACGTCGCGGGTGCGACCTACGAGGCTGTGCGGCGTCGGCTCGCCCGGATGCGCGGTCGTCCGGATCCCGGACCCGTCGACATGGCGCGACTGCTGCCGGTGGCCTACGTCGTGGCGGGCGCGCTGCTGGCGATGGGCGTGATCGTCATCTGGGCTGATCTGGTCAAGCCGATCTCCCTGCAGTGACCGCGGCCCAAGGGCGCGGTGGCGGTGCAGCCGCCATAATGACGGGGTGACTGTCAACCTCGGCATCCCGTCCGGACCGCCCCCTGTTGTTGCCCCGCGTCGGATCTCGCGCCAGCTCATCCTGCGGCACGCCACGCACCCCGTCGCGGTCGGCGGGGACGCACCGATCAGCGTGCAGTCGATGTGCACGACGCTGACATCGGACGTGAACAGCACGCTGCAGCAGATTGCTGAGCTGACTGCGGCCGGCTGCCAGGTCGTGCGGGTAGCGGTGCCGAGCCAGGACGATGCAGACGCGCTGCCCGAGATCGCCCGCAAGAGTGGCATCCCCGTCATCGCCGACATCCACTTCCAGCCCAAGTACGTCTTTGCCGCGATCGATGCCGGCTGCGCTGGCGTGCGCGTGAACCCGGGGAACATCAAGCAGTTCGACGACAAGGTCGGCGAGATCGCCCGTGCGGCGAAGGATGCCGGCACGCCGATCCGCATCGGCGTCAACGCGGGCTCATTGGACAAGCGGCTGCTCGAGAAGTACGGCAAGGCCACGCCGGAAGCCCTGGTCGAGTCGGCCCTATGGGAGGCGTCGCTGTTCGAGGAGCATGACTTCCGGGAGATCAAGATCTCGGTCAAGCACCACGATCCCGTCATCATGATGCAGGCGTACATGCAGCTGGCGGAGCAGTGCGACTACCCGCTGCACCTCGGCGTCACGGAGGCTGGCCCGACATTCCAGGGCACGATCAAGTCAGCTGTCGCCTTCGGTGGTCTGCTGAGCCGAGGCATCGGCGACACCATCCGGGTCTCGTTGTCGGCGCCGCCCGTCGAGGAGGTCAAGGTCGGCAACCAGATCCTCGAGTCGCTCAACCTGCGTCAACGCGGCCTGGAGATCGTCTCGTGCCCGTCGTGCGGGCGCGCACAGGTCGATGTCTACACACTGGCCGAGCAGGTGTCTGCCGGGCTCGAGGGGCTCGACGTGCCGCTGCGCGTCGCGGTCATGGGCTGCGTCGTCAATGGCCCGGGTGAGGCCCGCGAGGCCGATCTCGGCGTTGCGTCGGGCAATGGCAAGGGCCAGATCTTCGTGCGCGGCGAGGTCATCAAGACCGTGCCGGAGTCGCAGATCGTGGAGACGCTGATCGAGGAGGCCATGAAACTGGCTGAGAGCATGGGCGACGTCGCCGGTTCGCCGGTCGTCACGACCTCCTGATCCGGGCACGCCAGATGACCGTCACCGCCTCCGTCGGATCCGTCCGGAGCATCACGTCCCGTGACCTGGTGTCCGCGCGCGACCTGCTCGCGGCGGATCCGGTGGCCAACTGCTTCGTCGCGTCTCGCGTCGCTCTCGGCGGGGTTGATCCATGGCGCATTGGTGGCGAACTCCTCGGCTACTTCGACGACAGCGGCCTGATCTCGATGATCTACTGCGGAGCCAACCTCGTGCCCGTCGCGACCACGCAGGCGACGCGAGCGGCGTTCGCCGACCGGCTGCGGCTCACGGGTCGCCGCTGCTCGTCCTTCGTGGGGCCGGCCGATGAGGTCCTGGACCTGTGGCGGCTCCTCGAACCGGCCTGGGGCCCGGCCCGCGACGTGCGCGATGTCCAGCCGGTGATGGCGATCAGCGGGCCGCCGGCGGTGCCTGAGGACCAGCGCGTGCGACAGGCGACACCAGCCGATCTCGACCTGCTCGTTCCTGCCTGCGTCGCCATGTTCACGGCTGAGGTCGGGGTCTCCCCGGTCGCTGGCGGCCTCGCGGCTGCCTACCGGGCGCGCATCGCCGAGATCGTCAAGGAGGGCCGGTCGTTCGTCTGGATCGAGGACGATGTCGTGGTCTTCAAGGCCGAGGTCGGGGCTGTGGCCCAGGACGTGTGCCAGGTGCAGGGGGTGTGGGTCGATCCCGCCTACCGCGGCAATGGTCACTCCGTCTCCGGGATGGCCGCTGTGGTGACGATGGCACGTGAGCGGATCGCGCCCACGGTGTCGCTGTACGTGAACTCGTACAACACGGCCGCCCGCAAGGCCTACCGCGCGGTCGGCTTCGACGAGCACGGCGCATTCGCCACCGTCCTGTTCTGAGCGGCATGGCTAGGCTGTCGCCGTGATCCTGCGGATGTCGACCCTGTTCCTGCGCACCCTCCGTGACGACCCGGCCGATGCGGAGGTGCCCAGCCACCGACTGCTCGTGCGCGGCGGCTACGTGCGTCGCGTCGCACCGGGTGTGTTCACCTGGCTGCCGCTCGGCTTCCTGGTGTATCGCAATGTCGAGCGCATCGTCCGCGACGAGATGGACCGTGCGGGCTTCCAGGAGGTGCACTTCCCCTCCCTGCTGCCCCGCGAGCCGTATGAGCAGACCCAGCGCTGGACGGAGTACGGCGACACGCTGTTCCGGCTCCAGGACCGCAAGGGCACCGACTACCTCCTCGGCCCCACGCACGAGGAGATGTTCACCCTGCTGGTCAAGGGTGAGTACTCGTCCTACAAGGACCTGCCGCTCGTGATCTACCAGATCCAGACGAAGTTCCGCGATGAGGCGCGTCCCCGCGCCGGCATTCTGCGCGGCCGTGAGTTCGTCATGAAGGACTCGTACTCATTCGATGTCGACGATGCGGGTCTCGAGGTGTCGTACCAGCGCCACCGCGACTCCTACATCTCCACATTCGGCCGACTGGGGCTGGAGTTCGTCATCGTCTCCGCGATGTCGGGTGCCATGGGCGGATCGGCGAGCGAGGAGTTCCTGGCGCCGACCGAAGTGGGCGAGGACTCGTTCGTGCGGTGCGCGACATGTGACTACGCCGCAAATGTCGAGGCCGTCGTCACGCCAGTGCCCGCCGCCATCGACTACGCGAACGTGCCTGCCGCGCATGCCGAGCAGACTCCCGACACTCCGACCATCGACACCCTCGTGGAGGTCTCGAACACCCGCCCCGACCTGGCTCGAGCCGATCGCGCCTGGACAGGTGCCGACACCCTCAAGAACGTCGTCTTCATGGTCACCGAGCCCGACGGCACCAAGGCACCGCTGGCGATCGGGCTGCCCGGTGACCGCGAGGTCGACATGAAGCGGCTCGAGGCGGTGCTGACCCCGAGCGTTGTCGGCCCGTTCGAGGAAGCGGACTTCAAGGACCACCCGACCCTGGTGAAGGGCTACATCGGGCCGCCGCTGCTCGGTGAGCAGGGCGCCTCCGGCATCCGGTTCCTCATCGACCCGCGCGTCGTCGATGGAACACGGTGGATCAGCGGGGCCAACAAGCCGGGTCACCACGTGTATGACCTCGTCGCGGGCCGGGACTTCACCGCTGACGGCGTGATCGACGTCGCCGATGTTCGCGACGGCGATGCCTGCCCGTCCTGTGGCGGCGAACTCGTGCTGGCGCGCGGTATCGAGATCGGCCACATCTTCCAGCTCGGCCGCAAGTACGCCGATGCCCTCGGTCTCAAGGTGCTGGATGAGAACGGCGAGCTCGTCACGGTCACGATGGGCTCGTATGGCATCGGTGTCTCGCGCGCGGTCGCGGCGATTGCCGAGCAGTCACATGACGACAAGGGCCTGATCTGGCCGCGTGAGGTCGCACCGGCCGACATCCACCTGATCGCGACCGGCAAGTCGGACGAGCCTTTCGAGACGGCCGAGCTGCTGGCGGCCGATCTCGATGCGAGTGGTGTG
>CAJAKT010000395.1 GCA_903940375.1 uncultured bacterium
ATATTCGGCGACGGAGGTGATGTCCTCGATCGTGTCCTCATTCATGGGTGCCTCCGTTTAGGCCACCGAGTCAAAGGCATGAGCTAAGCGTAATACGGGCCGTAATACGAAACAAGTGTCTCTGGAGGCCGCCTGGACTGTTGCACTTAGGGCACTTGAGACATAGCCTACCCGCATGCCCCTCACTGTTCTGGCCCCCGATGCTGCGACAGCCGACCATGACTCGCAGGTCCTCCTCACCGCGGCCGAAGCCCTGGATGACGGGGCCACCCGGGAAGCGGTGCAGCGACTTGCCGCGTCGCTCCGGTCAGGCGCTGTACTGGCCACCGCGGAGGAATCCGTTTCGCCGAAGGTCGCCGGCGCAATGCTGGGCGTCTCGCGCCAACTAGTTGATCGGATGATCAAGGACGGCCGATTGGCCTCTACGACCAAGCCGGGCAGCGCTCACAAGTTGGTACGCGTCAGTGATGTCGTGCAATTGGATCAGGAGCGCAATCGTCGGAATTCGGCGGTCGACGAACTGGTGGCTGGTCTCCTCGACGACGGAGACGAGTACTGAGGCATGCCTTGCTGACTGTCTTGCCCGACACCAACATCCTGCTCTCCATCCGCCTCCTCGATCTCGTCATGCGCAGTCATGCCTTCGGTCTATTTGAGGTGGTGTGGTCCGATGAGCTCGTGGATGAGTACCGCCGAAAACTCATTGACGTCAGGGGTCGTACCAGCGAGCAGGCAGCTGCGGCAGCGCAGCGCTTTATGGATGCCGCGCATGAGGGGCGGATCGAACCGCGCGAATACCTGCACCTCATCCCCGGAATGCTTGGCAAGGACAGCGACGACCACGTGATCTCCGCGGCTGCGCGCGGAGGAGGTGTCCATGTCGTCCTCACGGGGAACATCTCCGATTTCCCTGCGTCGGACATCGGTCCCGGCTGCGAAGCCCTGACGGCCGCTCAACTGTTCGGCAGACTGGCTGCGGATTTCCCTCAGGATCTCGCTGCCATCGTGAGGTTGAGTTCGGCAAACCTGACGAGGCCACCCCTGTCGCCGGAAGAGATCCTTGACAGGCTTGCCGCCGTTGGCCTCACGGAGATGGCCACTTCGGTGCGACCGCTCCTCTAGCCAGTTGCCTAACGGTGGTCCCTCCTTCGCACGTGACGTGGCCGTCTTCCTACGGCGCTAACGTCACTCACAGAAGCGCCGTGCAATACGGTCGCCTCATGCGAGGTGAGGGCTGATGTACGTCGGCATCGACATCGAGCAGTTCGTGCGCGATCCGTACGGGTCTGGCATCCAGCGCGTGCTGCAGTACCTCGCTCGCGAGTGGCCCAGCGACATCGTTCAGGCCGACTTCGTCGTGCCCTTCGACGGTGCCCACGCCCTGCTCACGCCGGAGCAGGCCGCGGAGCTGATCAGCATCCCGTTCCTGCCGCGGGAGCCGGGCAGTGATCTGCGCGAGCTCGTGAACGACCACCTGGTCGGACTGAACCCGATGCGGGTGAAGTCGGGCGACCTGCTCGCGATCTACGACTCCTGGCTGCTTCCGGAGGTCTCGTACCTGCCGTCGGTGCTCGAGCGCTTCGAGCTGTTCGCCAAGTGCATCCCGACGGCGATGATCGGCTACGACACCCTGCCCATGTCCGAGCCAGCCAACTACCGCTTCCGGCCCGGTACGGCGGCCTGGGTCAGCGAGTACTTCCGGCACCTGGCCACCGCCGGCACGGTGATCTGCATCAGCGACTACGCCCGGGACGCGATCCTGGGCCGCCTGCGCCGCGACCCGGCGCTGCCGATCACGGTCGCCCACCCCGGCGGCGACCATCTGCCGACGCGAGCGGCGAACCCGCCCGAGCACCCCGTTTTCGCCCGTCTGGGGACGCTGGAGGCCCGAAAGCGGCCGGTCGAGATCGCAGAGGCCTTCCGTGAGGCCGTCGGCTCAGGCGGCTCCGCGGCCGAGCTGCTCTTCATCGGCGGGGCATCGTCTTCCGATGAGGGGATC
>CAJAKT010000396.1 GCA_903940375.1 uncultured bacterium
GACGGAGACGCCCGCGTCACGCAGTCGGCAGCAGTGCGACGAGCGTGGTGCCGGACGACGTGTAGGTGCGCGACCACTCAAGGGTGACTTCCTCCAGCATCTGTGTCCCGAGGCCGGTGCGCGCGTTGTGGTCGGCCTCATTCGCAGTGCCGTCGTCCTGCACGGTGATGCGGATCGTTGCTGGCGTGGTGGGTGTGACATCGATGAGCACGTGCCGGGCCTTGCCGTGGCGGATGGCGTTCCAGACCGCCTCGCTGATCAGGTCGGTGCTTGCGGTTGAGCAGGTGCTGTCGGCTGCGAGTCTGCGCATCGCCGGCACTTTCGCGTGCAGCTCGATCTCGCAGGCACCTTGGTAGACCGCCTGCAACTGGCTGATGGCAGCCGCTAGATCGACATCCGGTTGCTGAGCGCCGAGGAGATCGATGGCATCGACGACCCGCTGGCGCAGTTCGTCGATCAGCATCTCGGTCGGTTCACCGGACTGCAGGGCGAGGTCTAGTCGCACCGCAGCACCACCGATTGCACTCTGCACAGGTCCGTGCAGTGCACGTGACAGGGCTCGTCGCTGCTGCCACTGGGTCTCGCCGGCCCGCGCGACCTCCCAAGCAATCGTCTTGTTCACCTCCACCATGGCTTCCTCCAGCCGGTGCTGCTGGTTCTGCGCCGCTTTCGCACCAGCGAGGAGCCAGCCGAGGATGGGAATGAGAATGGCATCGCTCGCGGCGACGGTACGTACCTGAGTATCCGGTGGCAGTGTGATCGTTGCGGCGAATCCGGTGATGAGTCCGGTGGCGACGAGAAGCAGGGTCATCACGAGGCTGCGGCCCAGCGGCCCGAAACTGTCCGAGATGCGCTGCAGGATCTCGTTGCTGGCCATGCAGAGCAGCCAGATCACGACGAAGCCGGAGACCAGCACGGTTGCTGCGGCGGGCACAGGAAAGACGGTGAACGTCCACGTTGCCCCGATGACGATCATCGTGAGCGCGACAGCAACGGCAGGCAAGGGGCGCCCTGTGGTCGCATCGGATGCAACTGCACTCCAGTCGATGCGCGGTGACGGCAGGCCATCGGGCTGACTCTCGAGGACAGGGGTCTGCCGAGCCAGATCGTGGCTGAGGGGTCGAACGACATCCTCGACCGTGTTCTGCATGGCATTTCGCACGTCGATGGGCGACTGCCCGGCCATCTCGTCAATGCGGTCGAGCAGTTGTCGGCGGACTCGGTCGACGACTTCCTGATGTCGCTCAGTGATCTCGCGATGAGCCCGCTCGCGGGCGATCGTCAACTCGGCGTTTCGTGTCATGTACTCGGCCAGCAATTCCCTGTGCTCGCGAATCGACGCGACGACGAGGACGACGAGGACGATGACCATCGAGTTACTGAGCACGCTGCCCCCGATGCGCAGCGGCCACTGCGGAGGTGACTGAAGGCCGAGCACGGCGAGCGAGATGGCCAAGGCGATGCCGCGCGCAGCGGTGGCGAGGACGATGAGGGGGATGATCGTGAGCCTGCGTGTGCGTGCGCTCGCCTGTCTCGTCAGCAGGTAGCCAGCACCGAGAATCGCGAACATCACCAACTGCCCGATCAGGATGGCGACTGCTATTCGCAGTGGGTCGGCGGCGAAGAGGGCGGCGCTCGTGAGCGCGGTCATCATGGTGGACAGCGCAAGGACGAGCCAGAACGTCGGCCAGGCGATCAGCGACGGGCCGGACAGGCGATCAAGCACCCGTCCCACGCTAGTGCTCACGTCCGTTCGGGGATGCCCGCTACGAGGATGTAGTGCCGGGCCATCTCCATTCGCGGGTTGATATCTCCGGCCACCGGAATTGCCAGCAGCTTGATGATCGACGTGAGGGACTGCTCAACGGCGGACTCGCTGGTCCCACGTCGTCGTGCGATCGCGGCATTCGTCAGACCTGAGGCAACCAGGCGGAGCACGTCGAGCTGGGTGGGTGACAGTTGGGCAAGCGGACGGTCGGACAACAGATCGTCGCGGAAGTCCCCACCGTGGTCGGTGAGCACCTCCTCCAGTGCCGCCATCAGGTAGTCGCTGTCGGCGATCCGATCCTTACGCAGGAAGCCGCAGCCCTCCGGGATATCCGCTTCGACCAGGCCGGCCGCGTGCTGATCAGGGAACCGGGTGAGGAAGGCGAGGGCGCACTCGGGGTACTGGTCGTGGAAGAGGTGGGCCAAGGCAACGCCCGATGGCCCGTCGCCGAGCTGGATGTCGATGAGGGCCCCGTCCGCGTCGTACTCGTCCATGGCCCGCCTTGCCTCGGCAGCTGAATGCTCGACTCGAACCTCGAATCCATGCGAACGCAGCACATCAGCCAGCAGCGCACCGGTGAAGGTGTCGTCCTCCACGACGAGGAGCCTGCGTATGAGGTCGTTTTCGCCCATACGGGCAACGTAGGGCGGATGGCTGCCTCGTGACGCGTTGTCTGGGGATTTCCCCAGGCGAAGGGCCGTTCGCGGGCGGTCGCGATCGAGGCAAGCGCCACAGGGCTGCGGTTACTGATCTGCGCTTCTTGTCGGCCCCCATGGTTTGGCGGGTACGGCGGTCGAAGAGCGCGTCTGAGGAGGGATCCGACGAAGGCCCAGGTGAGCAACTCCCGGGGGAGATTGCTTGCCGGGCGCGTGCGGCATGATCGTGCCGTTCAATTGCTTTCGAGGTACCCAGGCGGCCAATATCGGACTATTCGGCATGATCGTGCCGGTTGGGAGTATGCCATGGACGGGCTGGGACGCGATATCCGAGACAGGCGCCGCTCGCTGGGCCTACGGCAACGTGACCTCGCGGACCTGGCGGGCACGTCGGAGCGCTTCATTCGTGAACTGGAGCATGGCAAGCCGAGCGTGCGACTGGACAAGGTCGTGGCCGTCCTGGCTGCACTAGGACTCGACCTCCGTGCGCTGGCCCGACCGTGACGATCGCCACAGACGTGCGCGCCTTGCGTGATGTCGACGTCGCGGATGTGCTGAAGGCCGACCGACGGGCAGCGACGATGCGGCGTACTCGGGACGGCATCGTGTTTCGCTACGACGATGGCTACCTGGGCGCGGGCGGTCCGGCTATTGCGACAACGCTGCCCATCTCGTCCGAGCCGCTGGTCACTGCGGCCGGTGCGGTGCCGCCGTTCTTCGCCGGGCTGCTCCCGGAGGGCCGGCGACTGACCGCTGTTCGAGAAGCTCTCAAGACATCCCTGGACGATGAACTCTCGCTGGTTCTGGCTATCGGCGGCGACCCGGTAGGGGACGTGCGAGTCGTGCCGGCGGGCGAACGTCCAGTGCTTCCCCAACCGACCGTTGTCTGGCGTGACGGCGCGGACATCTCCTTCAGGGAGGTCCTCGACCGAAGTGGACTCCTTGAGCGTCGGGGCATGGCTGGTGTCCAGGACAAGGCTTCGGCGGCGATGATCACCGTGCCGGCATCGGCGGGTGGTGAGGATGCGATCCTGAAACTCACCCCTCCTGAGTTTCCGAACCTTGTTGACAACGAGGCGTGGTTCCTCGGACTCGCGAGGAAGGCGGGGTTGCCGGTCCCGGCGTTCCGCATCATCGTCGATCGGACCGGCGAACGCGGGCTCCTCATCGAGCGGTTCGACCGTCGTGTGATCGACGGTCAACTCATTCGGTACGCGGTGGAGGATGGTGCGCAAGTACTGGGCATTTACCCGGCCGACAAGTATCGAGTTACGTCGGAGCAGGTGGCGTGGGCGCTCATCGGAGTATGTCAGGCCCGACGGGTGGCAGCCCGAGACATGATGCGCATGGTGCTCTTTGCCTGGCTCACCGGGAATGGTGACCTGCACGCGAAGAACACATCCATCATCAATGTCGGTGGCGAATGGCGCATCGCCCCCATATACGACGTGCCCAGCACTCTGCCGTATGGCGATGACACGTTGGCTCTCACCCTCAGCGGTCGCGACCAGGATCTCTCGCGCAAGGCGTTCCTGCAGTTTGGGGAGGCGATCGATCTGCCGCAGGCGGCAGCAACGCGCGCCATTGACGAGATGCTTGTTGCCACCAAACCAGTTCTGCAGGTCTTCCAGGAGAATGCCGAAGCCTTTACCCGGCCACGCAACGCGGACGTGCGAGCGCAGCTCGAACGCCGACGGAGGCTTCTCATCGCCGGCTGATATGGGGAGCGCCCGAACTCTGCCGACGTGGTGCGGAATAGCACGGGTGTGGTCGAACAGTCGGATTCGTCGCCGGTCAGATACGTGGTGGGTGTTGACTTCGGCACGCTCTCGGGCAGGGCCCTCGTCGTTCGGGTGACGGACGGCGCGGAGATGGGGTCGGCCGTGACGGCGTATGCGAACGGCGTGTTGGAGCGTCCCGACCATCTGGCTAGCGTCACCGTTAGGGCTGGCAGTCCTGGACTGGATCAGCGGCAACAGGTCGGTTCTCGTCAACCACGAACTGTCCGGCCTCGTCCAGGGCATCACGATGGACACAGCCGCACGAAACCTTCCGAGCACTGTTGGAGGCCACGGTCTACGGGACCCGCGTCATCGCGGAGGCATTCGACGACGCCGGCGTACCGGTGCGTGAACTCGTCTGCGCGGGTGGGCTGGTCAAGAACGCTGTGCTCACGCAGTCGTCGCAGCAGGTGCGTAGCCCGATGTCCGGGCGACTGCTGAGCGGATAGGGCGGATCCGCCGAGCGGCATATGTGACCTTGCACGACTACTTCGGACGAGGGGTGAGCGACGTCATGC
>CAJAKT010000397.1 GCA_903940375.1 uncultured bacterium
ACCATCAAGGGGACCTACTACGACCAGGTCTTCGGCGGCACGCTGCCCGGTCCGATCTGGCGCGATTCCATGGAGCTGGCCCTTGCCGGCACGGAGCCACTCGACTTCGACATCAAGAACAAGTACGGGATGACCACGAAGGACCCGTACGTCTACGTGGCCCCGCAGGTGACAGCGCCTGCGATTCCCGATCCGCCCACGTTCGAGAATGTCCCGGCACCGGCCGAGCCCGCGCCCACGACGCCCTAGCCGACGTCACATACCGAGGCCGGCCTTCACCAGCCCCGCTACGACACCGCCATCGGCACGGCCCTTGACCTGCGGCTGCACCAGCTTCATGACCTGACCCATCGCCTGCCCGCCCGCGGCACCGCTGGCGGCCACCTCGGCCACGGCAGCAGCCACAATGGCCGCGACCTCATCGTCGGAGAGTTGCTGGGGCAGGTAGCGCGCGAGGACCTCGAGCTCGGCACGCTCACGGGCCGCCAGCTCCGGTCGGTCTGCTGCGTCATAGGCCTCTGCCGACTCGCGACGCTTCTTCGCCTCGCGACCCAGCACCGTCAGCACGTCGCCGTCTGACAGCTCACGAGCCTCCTTGCCGGAGACCTCCTCATTGGTGACTGCCGTCAGAGCCATCCGCAGGGTCGCTGCCGTCACCTCGTCGCGGGACTTGATGGCGGTGGTGAGGTCCGACTTCAGCTGCTCCTTGAGTGTGCTCATGCCCGCATTCTCTCACCGCTCAGGACCCCGAGCGCGCAGTCGTGCGACCATGTGACATGCGCACTTCCACCAAGGCGATCCTGGGCACGGCCGCAGCCGGTGCGGCAGGCCTCGCCTATGCGTACTGGGAGGCACAGGCCTACACCCTGCGGCGCGTCAGCGTCGCGGTGCTGCCTCAAGGCCAGCCCTCACTTCGCATCCTGCATCTGTCGGACCTGCACCTCGTCCCCGGACAGGCGAAGAAGCGCGAGTGGGTGCGCTCCCTTCGGGATCTGCGCCCGGATGCCGTCATCGTCACGGGTGACTTCATGTCGCACGCCGACGCCGTTCCGCATGTCCTCGATGCCCTCGACCCGCTCTTCGAAGTACCGGGAGCGTTCGTTCTCGGCAGCAACGACTACTACGCACCACGGCCCCTCAACCCGGCCCGCTACCTCGCCGGACCTTCGCAGCTGGAACCGCGACGCGAGATGCTGCCGTGGGGGGATCTCGTCGACGGACTGACCACCAATGGCTGGCTTGATCTCGGCAACGCCCGCGCCACGATGAAGGTCGATGGCCGCGAGGTTGACGTGCGTGGTGTCGATGATCCGCACATCAGCCGTGACCGTTACGACGATGTCGCCGGTCCATTCGACTCAGCAGCGGATCTCTCCCTTGGCGTAACGCATGCTCCCTACCTGCGGGTGCTTGATGCCATGACGGCCGATGGTGCAGACCTCGTCCTTGCGGGTCACACGCACGGCGGTCAGTTGGCCGTACCCGGTGTTGGTGCTCTCGTGACCAATTGCGATCTCCCGCGCGCGCAGGCCAAGGGCCTGTCACAGCATGGCGAATCAGCACTGCATGTGTCGGCGGGGCTGGGCACCTCGCCATACGCCCCGTTCCGGTTCGCCTGCCGACCCGAGGCGACGCTGCTGACGCTCAGTGCGCGACCCTGACCAAAGGGACGAAACGATCAGGCAACCGGTCAGGCGCGGAACAGCGCCGAGTACGCGTTGATCGCCGGCTGACCACCGAGGTGCGCGTAGAGGACGGTCGAGTCCTTGCCGATCTCACCCGTGCGAACAAGGTCGATTAGGCCAGCCATCGACTTCCCCTCGTATACGGGATCGATGATCATGCCCTCGAGGCTGCCGGTCAGCCGGATCGCATCCAGCGTCGACTGAACGGGAATCCCGTACAGGTCTCCGGCCCAGCGCTCGAGCACCGTGATCTCGTCGTCTCGAAGATCGCGACCAAGATCGATCAGTGCCGCGGTGTTGCGGGCGATCCGGGCAACCTGCTCACGCGTCGGCTCGATCTTCGCTGAAGCATCGATGCCGATGACCCGTCGCGGTCGGTCCTGACCTGCGAAGCCGGCGATCATTCCGGCATGCGTGCTGCCCGTCACGGAGCAGACGATGATCGTGTCGAAGAAGACGCCGAGATCGCGCTCCTGCTGCTGGACCTCGTAGGCCCAGTTGGCGAAGCCCAGACCGCCGAGGCGGTGGTCGGATGCACCGGCGGGGATGCCGTACGGCTTGCCGCCGCGCGCCCGGACATCGTCGAGCGCCTGGTTCCAGCTGTCACGGAAGCCGATGTCGAAGCCCGACGGATCCAGGCGAACCTCGGCGCCCATGATGCGCGACAGCATGATGTTGCCCACGCGGTCGTTGACGGAGTCGGGCCAGTTGACCCATGCCTCCTGGACGAGGACGGCCTTGAGCCCCAGCTTCGCAGCGACCGCAGCGACCTGACGCGTGTGGTTGGACTGCACGCCGCCGATCGAGACCAGCGTGTCGGCACCCTCTGCCAGCACATCGGGAACGATGTACTCGAGCTTGCGGGTCTTGTTGCCGCCATAGGCCAGGCCGCTGTTGCAGTCCTC
>CAJAKT010000398.1 GCA_903940375.1 uncultured bacterium
ATCCACGTCGCCCCGACGGCAAGCGCCGAGCTCATCTGGTACGCGCCGTGGTAGGTGCCGTTGGACGCCCGGTAGTTGGCGTGACTCTCGCGCAGCATGATGCATCGACGCTCATCCTCGTTACCCGGCACGAACCACTTGCCCTGGTACAGGCTCGGCAGGAAGCCCAGCAGGTCGGCCGCCTGACGGTCGCCGCGCGCGAGAGCACTCTCGCGATCATCCGAGGTGGCAGGTGCGGGCTGAGCAGCATCGGCCGGTGCGGTCGGCTCCTGGCCTTCGGGATAGAAGATGTCGTCAGCGAGGACGTTCGCCCCGTCGGCTGCTCTGGCCGCGCCGGAGGAGACGGCGGTGACGGTCAGCAGGGCGACAACGGCAAGGGCCGTGGCACCAATCTGTCGACGCATACACGCACTCCTGAGGTGTCCGGGGAAGCCGGGCGAAACTCAATGAACCTCTACCGTGGCGAAAGATCACGGGAATGTCACGCGAATGAGCCGTGGGTAAGGTCACATCACATGTCCGACATTATGGACATTAGTTCGCTGCCGCCACAAACCAAGGGGCGACTCAGGGCTGCCTGTGTGACGGGCCTCACAGTCCTATCCACAGGTTTGTCCACAGGAGGATGACGACTACAGGTTGATGTCCTCGAGCATCTCGGTGACCAGCGCCGCGATCGGCGATCGCTCCGAGCGCGTGAGCGTGACATGCGCGAACAGCGGGTGGCCCTTGAGCTTCTCCACCACCGCCACGACGCCGTCATGCCGGCCGACCCGGAGATTGTCGCGCTGGGCAACGTCATGTGTCAGCACCACACGGCTGTCCCGGCCGATCCGCGACAGCACCGTGAGCAGGACGTTGCGCTCGAGTGACTGTGCCTCGTCGACGATGACGAACGCATCATGCAGCGACCGGCCACGGATGTGGGTCAACGGCAGCACCTCGAGCATCCCGCGGTCGACGATCTCCTCGACAACCTCCTGCGTCGTGACGGCACCGAGGGTGTCGAAGACCGCCTGACCCCAGGGCGACATCTTCTCCGCCTCCGACCCGGGCAGGTACCCGAGCTCCTGACCACCGACCGCGAACAGCGGCCGGAACACGATCACCTTGCGGTGCTGACGACGCTCCAGCACCGCCTCCAGCCCTGCGCACAGGGCAAGGGCGCTCTTGCCGGTGCCCGCCCTGCCGCCGAGCGACACGATGCCGATCTCGGGGTCCATCAGCAGATCCAGCGCAATGCGCTGCTCAGCGCTGCGCCCGTGGATGCCGAAGGCCTCCCGATCCCCTCGCACGAGACGGACCCGCTTGTCGGCCGTCACCCGGCCAAGGGCGCTACCGCGATCGGACAGCATCACCAGGCCGGTGTGGCACGGCAGGTCCAGAGCCGCCTCGAGATCGATGACCTGCTCGTCGTAGAGCCGATCGACGTCGGCGACGGACACGTCGATCTCCGTCATTCCGGTGAAGCCGGTCTCGACGACGAGCTCGGCGCGGTACTCCTCCGCCGGCAGCCCGACCGACGAGGCCTTGACCCGCATGGGCAGGTCCTTGCTGACGAGGACCACGGCCTTGCCGTCCGCCTGCAGGTTGCGCGCGACGGCCAGGATCCGGGTGTCGTTGTCGCCGAGCCGCAGTCCGCTCGGCAGGACGCTGACGTCGGTGTGGTTGAGCTCGACGCGCACGGTGCCGCCGGACTCACCGACCGCCATCGGCTCGTCAAGCCGGCCGTTCTCGATCCGCAGGTCGTCCATGAGCCGCAGCGCCTGCCGCGCGAAGTAGCCGAGTTCGGGATGGCTGCGTTTGGCCTCTAACTCCGTGACGACCACGACAGGGATGACCACGTCGTGCTCGTCGAACCGCGTCAATGCACGCGGATCCGAGAGCAGGACGGAGGTGTCGAGGACGTAGGTGCGACGGACGTCTGGCGCGAAGTGCGCTGCGGGCACGTGAGCCTCCTGAAGCAGGCCACCTGCCCGGTGACCCGGTGCGGTTATCAGGCGGGCGGTTGCCCGCGGCTGTGCCTAAACCGTAGGGTCCGGATTCGGTTGCGAGCCGGTGACACGCCGCGCAAATAGCGCCACGACGATGACGATCACCGCCGACCCGCCGGTCAGTCCCAGGCGCGAGAGCGGGCCGACACCGGCGACCGCCGTCGACGCACCAAGGGTCCAGGCCAGCGGGAAGGCCGCAGCCCGACGTGCCAGTTTCGGCCACGTCGTCTCCGTGCGGTCAAGGCGGGAGGCCACCCCGTACCGAACTGCATCGAGATAGGCATTGGTCGACGCGAGCACCGGAGCGCGCATCCCTCCCCCGCTGATGAACACCATGCCGAGGATCGCCACGGAGAACGCGGCCATGCCGACAGCGAGGGCGGTGGCCCACCACGCCGACGACCACAGCTCACCGACCGCTGCCGGACCCGTCTTCGACCCCGGCGCGATCTGCTCGCCCACACCGGATGCCGCGAAGACGAGCACCGCCGCCGCGATCATGAGAGCCCGCGAGCCATTCGGTCCGGCGAGCCACGGACGCAGGAACCGAGCGAGCACGATGCAGGCGACGCCCAGCCCGCAGCCGAGTACCGAGACGATTGCCAGGACCGCGATGGCCGGAGCGTCGATCATCATCGTGGTGCCGATGACGAGATTGCCCGCCTGATTCGCCGTGAACACACCGAGGTGCCGATACCCGACACCGTCAAGCGCTCCCGCGACAAAGGTGATGACGAGGACCACGAAGAACGGCCGGCGGAAGACGATGCTCGCGTCGACGTCGACCAGTGAGCTCCCGGTCAATGGCGTGCGGGTCACGTCCCGAAGCGGCGCTGCCGCTCCGCATACGCTCGCAGTGCGCGCAGGAAGTCGACGTGCCGGAAGTCGGGCCAGTAGGCCTCGCAGAAGTAGAACTCCGAATGCGCGCTCTGCCACATCAGGAAGCCGGACAGTCGCTGCTCGCCCGAGGTGCGGATGACGAGATCGGGATCGGGCTGGCCCTTCGTGTAGAGATGCTCAGAGATGTGCTCGGGTTCAAGCAGCTGAGCGAGCTCATCGAGTGAGGTGCCCTGCGCGGAGTGCTCGTGCAGCAGTGACCGCACCGCATCGACCACCTCGCGTCGGCCTCCGTACCCGACGGCGACGTTGACGAGCGATCCGTCGACGGTCGATGTCGCCTCCTCGGCCTCCTTCAGCAACCGCGACGTGTGCGCCGGCAGCAGGTCGAGTGCACCCACGGGGTGCAGTCGCCAGCGACCCTGCTCCACCAGGCCGGTAACCGTGTCCTCGATGATGCCCAGCAAGGCCTCAAGCTCTGCCGGCGGACGATTCAGGTTGTCAGTGGAGAGCAGCCACAGCGTGACGACCTCGACACCGGCCTCGTCGCACCAGTCGAGGAACTCGACGATCTTGGCTGCGCCCGCACGATGGCCTGCAGAGGACGACGCACCCTGCTCGCTCGCCCACCGCCGGTTGCCGTCGAGGATGACGCCCACATGGCGGGGCCGGCGGTCGGCCGGGATCTGCGCATACAGGCGTCGCTCGTAGACGCCGTACACGAGATCGCTGAGACCCACCGACACTCCCGCCTGCTCGCGTCACGGCGTGAGCCGCGACATCGTCAGGCTACTCCCCGGGGTCGACCCGCCATGCCCCAATCCGAACCGCCAACTCGTCCACGTCCGTGGTGGGCGCATCACACACGAAGGCGCGACAGATGTACGCCGTGACGTCACCTCCGAGGCTCGGTCGGTCGCGCAGGAGTGGCACGTCGTCGCCCACCCGTCCGACCGTCACGACCAGCCCGGGCGAGGTGCCGAGCATGGCGGTGCGATGCCAGGCGCGGAGGTCTCCGACCGACTCCGCCACGACGGCCACCTCGAGCGGTCCAGCCGCCAGCGCGGTCGCCGCGACCAGTCCCCAGCCCACACCACGCGGTCCCCGGCCGACCATCGGCGTCACGATCGCGAGCGCCCGCTCGGCCACATCGCGGTACTCCTGGACCCCCGTCAGGGCGGACTGCGTGACGCACGCGTTGGCAACAGCGAACCAGCCGGACGGCTCGGCATTGTCGAAAGGGTCCCGCGGCCGCTGGATCAGCGGAGCCGCGTCGTCAGCGGTGTCGTAGAAGCCGCCCTGACCGTCTGCGAAGTGCTGGATCGCGATATCGAGCATGATGCCCGCGAGCACGAGCCATTCGTCATCGCCCGTCACCTGGAAGAGCGACTGGAAACCCTCGGCCACGCATCCGTAGTCGTCGAGCACCGCGTCGTTCCCGCCGGGCCGACCATCGCGCGACGTTCGGCACAGACGGTCGTCGCCGTGGGCGCCCAGGTGAATGGCGACAAGCAGGTCGGCCGCCGCTAGCGCTGCCTCGACCCACTCCGGCTCGTCGAGCAGCGCGCCCGCTTCCGCCATGGCGGCAATCGCCAGGCCATTCCACGACGCGACGATCTTGTCGTCACGTCCTGGTCGCGCCCGGTGTGCTCGGGCCGTAAAGAGGCGCGCACGAACATCGGCCCACCGCTCAGCATCGTCCGGATCGCGCCGCAATTGCAGCGTCGACTGGCCATGCTCGAAGGTGCCAGAGGGCGTCACCGTGAGCAGGCCCGCGGCCCATGCGCCGTCATCCTCACCGAGCACGGCGATGAGCTCAGCGACGGACCACGCGTAGAAGGCCCCTTCGCGTCCCTCACTGTCGGCATCGAGCGCGGCCGCGAAACCTCCCTCAGGAGTGCGCATCTCGCGCAGCAGGAACTCCGCCGTCTCCCGCACGATGCGCTCCGCGAGCGGAGACCGAGTGAGCCGCCACCAGTGCAGGTACACCCGCAGCAGCAGCGCGTTGTCGTACAGCATCTTCTCGAAGTGCGGCACGACCCAGTCGGGATCGACGGAGTACCGCGCGAAGCCACCACCGAGTTGGTCAAACATGCCGCCACGGGCCATCGCCTCAAGGGTCTCCGTCGCCATGCCCAAAGAGCGCTCATCGCCCGTCAGCGCGTTGTGGCGGAGCAGGAACTCCAGCACCATCGACGGCGGGAACTTCGGCGCACCGCCGAAGCCGCCGGCGCGCCCGTCGAAATCGCGTGCGAGCGATGACACCGCAGTCGCAAGGTCGTCCACGCCGGGGGCCTGCGCCTCGTTCTCCGGCATTGGCCGAGCGGCGAGGGCCGCAGTGATGCGCTCGCCCGCGGAGAGCACCTCCGCACGACGCTTCTCCCACGTGTCGGAGATCGCCTCGATCAGCTGCGGGAACGACGGCATCTGGTGTCGTGGTTCCGGCGGGAAGTACGTGCCTGCGTAGAAGGGCCGTCCGTCCTG
>CAJAKT010000399.1 GCA_903940375.1 uncultured bacterium
CAGGTACATGTACCCGATGACCTTGTGGTCGGTCGAGGTGATCCAGCGTACGAACGCGGACCCGGGTCGGCGCGTGCGCGCATCCGGTGGGGATGCAGGCATCGGGTCAGATGGCACGACGCGGTCGCTCAGAATCGTCATGTCGTCCTCTCATCGGGCATCTGGCCGTCGTTGTTGCTCTGTCCGGTGTTCAGCAGGCCACTCTGGCCACGGGCCTTCAGGTCGGCGACGTAGGCGTCGAACTCGGCCCGCTCCACGACCTTGACCGTGAACAGCATGCGCGCATGGTCGACTCCGCAGAGCTCAGCGCACTTGCCGTCGTACGTGCCGATCTTGTCGGGTGTCAGCTCGAAGACGTTGGTCTTGCCGGGGATGACGTCCATCTTGAACAGGAACGCGGGAACCCAGAACGAGTGGATGACATCGGGTGAGGTCAGCTCGAAGCGGATCTTCTCGTTCACCGGTAGGACGAGCTGCGCGGGTGCGTCCGGGGTGCCGACCGCATAGGCCCCGGCATCCAGGTAGTTGAAGCCCCAGTTCCAGCGGTACCCCACCACGTTGACCGTCTGGTCCTGGTCGTTGCTGACCGCGAGGATCTCGCTCTGGTCCTTGGCCGTGAACCAGAACAGGCCCAGGATCATGATCAGCGGCACGATCGTGTAGAGGATCTCGATCGGCACGTTGTACTTCGTCTGCTCGGGCACATCGTCCTTGTGCCGGCGACGGTAGGCGATGAACGCCCAGATCATCAGGCCCCACGTGACGATGCCGACACCCCAGGCGGCGATCCAGGATCCCTGCCAGAGGTTCTGGGTGATCGCCCCTTCCTTGGTGGCCGGATCGGGGAGGTTCATGAAGAAGGCCTCGTTCGCGGTGCATCCCGAGGCCGTGAGGGTGATGGCGAGGGCTCCCAGCCCGATCGCCGCGGCGCGCACGCGACCGCGCACTCCGCCCTGCTGGCCGGGCTGTGCTCCTGCGAATCGCACCTGGCTTGACTGCCGCACGGATCGCCTTCCTACGCTGGTTGGACGGACGGCAGACTAGCGCACCCATCCCCGTGAAGGTGTGGTGGCCCACGAGGCGAAATCCGGTCGTTATCGAGGCACGGCTAGCGTGACCCATGTGACGGTCGATCCCCTGCCCGCGCCTGCGCCGGAACCCCCCTTCGGATACCTCGATGCCGTTGGCGGGCAGCCGATCCTGCCGGTGGCCAGCACCGCCTGGCAGGCCGCCGCGGCACAGGCCTGGAGTGACCCCGCCCGCCTGCACCACGCCGGCCGGCGGGCCGGACTGGTCCTCGACGCCGCCCGGGCCAGCATTGCCGCCAGCCTCGGCGTCCGATCAGCGGACGTGTTCTTCACGTCATCGGGCCCCACGTCCGTCGGGATCGCGATCCAGGGCCTGCTCGATGCCGGCAGCGAGCGTCGGATCATCGCCAGTTCGGTGGAGAGCCTGGCCGTCCTGAGCCCAGCCCGGCGCTGGGCCAGCGAGCTGGAGTTGGTTCCGGTCAGCGGTACCGGCCAGCTGGATATCGCCGCCTTCGCCACTGCCCTGGCCAGCCCCGCCGGCCTGGCGTGCGTCCAGGCCGCGAATGCCGAGGTGGGCACCCGGCAGCCCACCGCTGCCGCATACGACCTGGCCCAGGCAAGTGGTGTGCCCCTGCTCGTCCACGCGGTTCAGGTCATCGGCCGCGGTGCCGTGCCGCAGAACTGGGATGTGCTGTGCGCATCTGCCCGCGACTGGGGCGGGCCCGCCGGCGTCGGCATCCTGGTCGTGCGTCCCGCCGTGCGATGGCGACCCGACGAGAACCCTGATCGCGGATGGGTCGGCGGATTCCCTGACATCGCCGGTGCGGCTGCAGCCGCGACAGCATTGGAGTACCTGCAGCCGAGTGCCGAGGCGGAGGCACGACGACAGTTCGACCTGACCGCCCGGATCCGCGCCGAGCTACCGACCCTGGCCACCGGCATCACGGTCACCGGCGATCCCGAGGACCGCCTGCCGCATGTGGTGACGTTCACGTGCACGGGGGTGACCGGCGAGGTGCTCGTCCAGGAGCTCGACCGGCACGGGATCAGCGTCGCCAGCGGGTCGGCGTGCACGTCCGACACCCGCATGCCCAGTCAGGTCCTTGAGGCCATGGGTATCGCGGGCGAGGCGAGTGTGCGGGTCTCCCTGCCCTACGGGGTCACCGACGCCACGGTTGGTGCCTTCCTCACGGCCCTCCCGGCCGCGCTGCAGGCGGCCCGCTCAGGTACCTGACCGGGACAAACCGGGAGCCTGACCGGGACAAACACTCAATAGCGGCCCCCACCGCCCCCGTCTTTACCCGTTTGTCCCGGATTCCGGGAGAAACGGGTAAAGACGGCCCTCGTCGAGGCCGTCCTTACCCGTTTGTCCCGGCCGAGAGGCTTGTCCTGGGCGCGAGGCACGGGGACAGCGGCAGTGCGGCACCCAGCCGCGCCAAGTACTCCGTGCGCGGGAGCTCGACGGCGCCCAGCGACGCGAGGTGCTCGGTGCACCACTGCACG
>CAJAKT010000400.1 GCA_903940375.1 uncultured bacterium
ACGCTCCTGACCGAGCAGATGCTCGCCGTGGCCCCGGCGACGTCCTCGTGGGTGGGTCTCGGCATCGGGGTGCCCGGCATCGTCGACCATAACGACGGTCGCGTCCTGCTGGCGCCGAACCTCGGCTGGGCCGACGTGCCGTTCGGAGACATGGTGCGCGAGACCATCGGCGCGCAGTACGGATTCACGCCGACGGTGGCCATCAGCAACGACGCTGATCTGGGTGCTGTCGCGGAACACGTGCGTGGAGTGGGCGCCCGCAACCGCAACGTCATCTACGTATCGGGCGAGGTCGGCATCGGCGGCGGCATCATCATCGACGGCCGGCCGATGTCAGGGGCCGGCGGGTACGGCGGCGAGGTCGGGCACATGGTGGTCAACCCCGAGGGCATGATCTGCCGATGTGGAGCCCAGGGCTGCTGGGAGACGGAGATCGGCCGCGACGCGATCGTCACGAATGCGGGGCTTGGCGGCGAGCAGATGGAAGTTGCCGATGTCATTGCTGCTGCAACGGGTGGAAACCGCAAGGCCCAGGCGGCGATCGAGACGGCCGGTGAGTGGCTGGGCATCGGCCTGGCGAATCTCGTGAACCTCTTCAACCCCGAGGTAATCGTCCTTGGCGGCCACCTTCGACTGCTGTTCCCGCTCGTGAGTGGCACCGTGTATCGCCGAATCCACTACGCGCTGCCAGCCACCCGCGAGCAGGTGCGAGTGGAGATTCCGGCGCTGAACGGCGACAGCACCCTGCTCGGTGCGGCCGAGACGGCGTTCGAGGATCTGCTCGGCGACCCCATCGGCGTGCTGGCGCGCTCGCATCATGCCGTTGCCTCCTGATCGCGTTGTTCGCCTCGCCGCAGGTGACATCGAGGTTGACGTTGATCTGGCTGAGGGTGCGCGGGCGATCAGGTGGTCGGTAGCGGGTATTGACCTGCTGGCAGCACATGGATCCGATCCCGTCGAGCACGGCATGTACCCGATGGCCCCGTGGGCGGGCCGCCTCCGAGGCAACCACGTGCAGTGGTTGGGCGCGCAGCATGACCTCCCGCTGAGTTACGACGTGTGGGCCATCCATGGCACCGTGCTCCGCCAGCCGGCAGTCGAGCTCGACTTCACGCAGGACGACGATCGGGCGACTCTGGTCGCGCGGGTTACTGATCACCCGGGGTGGCCGTGGGCGACAGCGGTCGACATCCATTGGGAGGTGGCCCCCGCATCGGTCACGACGACGGTCACCGTGCGCGCCCTGGCCGAGTCATTTCCGGTCGTGGTGGGGTGGCATCCGTGGTTCCGGCGCTCACTGGGGCTGGGCGACCCGCTCGAGTGGACGTTGGAGGCGACCGGTCAACTCGAGAAGGGGAGCGACCAGTTGCCGACCGGACGCGTGCTTCCCTTCGATCCCGCGGCCGGCCCCTTTGACGATGCCTTCATCGTGCCCAGCGGTCGTGCGACGGTGTGCTGGCCGGGTGCGCTGGCGATCGACATCGCCTCGGACAGCGGCTGGTACGTCGTGTTCGACGAGCTGCCGGAATGCGTGTGCATCGAGCCGCAGAGCGGTCCGCCGGACGGACTGCATGCGGCGTACGGGAGTCCCGTCGCCATCGCCGCACCGGACGCGCCGGTCACGATGGTGACGACCTGGTCGGTGCGTGACCTCTCTCAGTGAGTGGCGTGGCCCGCAGGCGGATCCAGCTGGACCGTCCTGCCGCTCTCGGCGGCGAGCCAGGCAGCGTCCATGACCCGCATGGTCTCGATGACTTCGTCGATCGTGACGGGGTCGGGAGCGTCGCCACGGATCGCGGCGGCCGCCTGCGCGTAGAAGTCCGGCCAGGCACCGCGTTCGAGAACCACCCGCTCATCGGTCGGGTTGCTCGCATCGTCGTAGGTCCGGAGGAGCGCCTCGGTGCCAGGCAGGCGGACACCCCAGTCTGCCTCGCCGGGATCCCTGCCTTCAGCGAGTTCCGCCTCCTGCGCATCGATGACGTCGATCCGCAGCCCACCGCGCGTGCCGAGCAGCAGCATGCGTGGTTCGCCGATGGCGGTCACCTGGCTGACTGTGATGATGCTGATGGCGCCTGATGTGTGCGTGAGGATCACCGTGGTGTCGTCATCGGTGGGGTCAGCATCGCGAATCGATCGCACCCACGCTCCGACTGAGATGACGGGACCCATGAGCTGCATTGCCTGATCGATGGCATGCACGCCAAGGTCGTAGAGGAGGCCGCCCATGTCCTCGGGTGCGGCCGATCCGCGCCAGCCCTCCTTCGGGATCACGCGCATCTTCACGATGCGGGATTCGAATCGGTGGACATTGCCCAGGCGTCCCTCCGCGAGCACCCGTTGGGCGGTGCGGATATCGCTGTCCCAGCGCCGGTTCTGGTACGGAATCAGGTGCCGCTGCTGCGCGCGGGCCAGGTCGGCAAGCTTCCGAGTCGTGGCGGCGTCCCCGGCGACCGGCTTGTCCAGCACCACGTTCAGCCCGGCGGTGAGGGCGGCGGTGGCGTACGGCACGTGGCTGACGTTGGCGGTGCTGATCGCGGCCAGATCGTGACCACCGGCCCAGGCCTGCTCGGGGGTCGCGTAGATCGTGGCATCGGGATAGGCCTGCGCTGCCTGGGCCGCGCGCTCAGGATTGCCCGTCACGATGGCATCGAGGGAGAGGTCGGGGGTGGCGGCGATGAGCGGCGCGTGGAAGAGCCGACCCCCGAGGCCGAACCCCACGAGGACAACGGACACAGGGCTCTGATCGACGCTGGACATGCGGTGAGTAAACCACCCCCCTACTGTTGAGAGGCGGGCTATGGGGCCCACTGAAGCGTCAGGGACCCCCACGCCCCGCCAGTCAACGAATTGAAGGAGGAGCCATGCCGTACCCGACCCGCGACCTGAGCGGAACGGTGGTCGCCATCACCGGTGCTACCGCTGGCATCGGTGCCGCAGCCGCCGGCCAACTCGTCGAGGCAGGCGCCAAGGTGGTCCTGGGCGGCCGTCGCCAGGAACGGCTGACGGAGCTGGTCGAGCGGCTGGGTCCGGACAATGCCCTGGGCGTGCAGATGGACGTGCGCAGCGCGGATGACTGCCGTCGCCTCGTCGCCGAAGCCGTGGCCGCCTTCGGTCGCCTCGACACGATCGTTCCTAATGCGGGCATCGGGCTGTACGGCGACATCCTCGACAACAGCGATGCCGAGGTCGAGCGGATGATGCACACCAACTACGACGGCACTGTCTGGGCGATCCGGGCGGCGGTGCCGGCCATGCTCGAGACCGCTGGCGGCGGAGACATCGTCATCGTCTCCTCCGTGGCCGGTCTGCGCGGAGGTGGCGATGAGGCCGTCTATGCGGGCACCAAGTTCGCCCAGGTCGGCCTCGCGGGAGCGCTGGACCGGGAGCTCCGGGAGAAGGGGATCCGGGTGACCGCTATCTGCCCAGCGGGCACGGCGACCGAGTTCGCGATCGGCACGGGGCGGGTCGAGAACGATCCCCGGTTCGCTGACTGGCTGACGGCGGATGACGTGGCGCACGCGATCACCACCGTGTTGCAGCAACCGCGCAGCGTGCGGACCACCCTCTGGGCGATGTGGGGGATGGGCCAGCAGGCCTAGGCGGAACTGACTACGGCTGGGGCTGACA
>CAJAKT010000401.1 GCA_903940375.1 uncultured bacterium
CCCTGATGCTGTTCGTCCAGCTTGCCCTCATCCGCTGGGCCGGGGCCAACCTCATCCACCTGTCGTACTTCTCCAACCTGATCCTGCTGGCCTCGTTCCTGGGTATAGGCCTGGGCTTCCTGCGCTCGCGCTACCAGCGCGACATGGGCCGGTACGCGCCCATCGGGCTGCTGATCGTTGTCCTGTTCATCACCTTCTTCCCCGCCACGATCGAGGTCGGCGGCAAGGACCTCATCTTCTTCACGGAGGTCACCCCCTCCGGACTGCCGTCGTGGATCACGCTGCCCCTCGTCTTCATCATCATCGCCATCACCATGACGATGCTGGGCGAGATCACCGGCCGCGCCTTCCGCGAGTTCGCCGCACTTGACGCCTACCGCTGGGACATCGTCGGGTCCATCGCCGGCACGCTGCTCTTCACCCTCATCTCCTTCCTGCGCGCACCGTCCTGGATCTGGCCGGTCGTGACCCTGGTCGCGCTCTGGGCCCTGTACGGGCGAGCCCTGCCCTGGGTCTCACGCATCGCGATGGTCATCGTGATCGGTGCTCTGGTGTTCGAATCCCTGAGCGCCGGGGTGTCGTGGTCCCCCTACTACAAGGTCAATACGACGACCTACAACGTCGGCACCGCACAGGAATACACGCACATCAAGGTCAACGGGATCCCGCATCAGAACGTCATGGACGTCAACGAGCGTCTCAAGTTCGAGGCGGTCTACGGCAAGCCTTATGAGCGGGCCATCAACAACCCGCTCGACAACGTCCTGATCGTCGGGGCCGGAACAGGCACCGACGTCGCGCTCACGCTGGAGAAGGGCGCCAAGCACGTCGATGCCGTTGAGATCGACCCGCGGATCCAGCAGATCGGCCAGCAGGTCAATCCGAACAAGCCCTACGACGATCCCCGCGTTAACGTCTACCTGAACGACGGTCGAGCATTCCTGTCCGGCAACAACGACAAGTACGACCTCATCCTCTTCGCGCTGCCCGACTCCCTGACACTCGTCTCCGGCTCCAGCCAGCTCCGCCTTGAGTCGTACCTGTTCACGAAGCAGTCCATCCAGATGGCGTATGACCACCTCACCGACGATGGCGTCTTCGCGATGTACAACTACTACCGTGAGCCGTGGCTGATCAACAGACTGGCCGGCACCGTCAGCGAGGTCTTCGGTCACGACCCCTGCCTCGACCAGTTCCAGGGACAGTCACTTGCCGCCATCACCGTGGGCAAGGACGCGGCCAATGCCGTGTGCGACACCGGGGCCGTCTGGGATCGCGCAGCGATCACCGCCGCGGGTGGCGAGATCCCCGTGCCCGCGGTCGACGACCGTCCGTTCCTGTACCTCAAGGACCGCACGATCCCGCCGCTCTACCTCATCATCATCGCCTTGATCCTGGGCGTCTCCCTCCTCGGCATTCGGGTGTTCGGCGGACCCCTCAGGACGATGCGCGGCTATGGCGACCTGTTCTTCATGGGTGCGGCATTCCTGCTGCTCGAGACGCGGTCGGTCACCACGTTCGCACTGCTGTTCGGCACGACCTGGCTCGTGAACGCACTCGTCTTCACCGGCGTTCTGCTTGCTGTTCTGGCCGCCATCGAAGTCACGCAGCGAACCGCACGCCGTGGGCACGTGATCTCGCGCAAGGTGATCATCCCCGCGCTCTTCGCGTCACTGGCTATCGCGTTCCTCATCCCGAACTCCGCACTGCTCGGGCTGCCGGTTCCGGCTCGCCTCGTCGCCGCGGTCGTGCTCGCCTTCGCGCCGATCTTCTTCGCCAACCTGCTCTTCACGACGCGATTCAAGGATGCTGCGAACCCGACAGCAGCCTTTGCCGCGAACCTGTTCGGTGCCATGGTCGGCGGGTGTCTCGAGTACCTGTCGCTCGTGCTCGGGTACCAGTGGCTGCTCGCCGTCGCTGCGGTGCTGTACGTGGCCGCGGTCCTCATTGGCCAGCGTCAGGAGTCGAAGGCTGCATCCACGTCGGTTGCTGGATAGCCTCGCCCCGCCATGGGTCCTGATCAAACGGTCACCATCCGCTCCGGCCCGTGGGGGCATGAGCAGGTTGATGCGTTTCTTGAACAGGCACGGATTCCCGTCCGTCTGGCCTCGGTCGGGACGTACCCGATCGTGCAGTCCCTGTGGTTCCTGCCGGATGACGGCGTCCTATGGTGCGCGACGCAGTCCGACTCGGTGCTCGCGCAGCGTCTCCGGGCAGACAGTCACTGCGGTTTCGAGATTTCGGGCGACACTCCTCCGTACCGCGGCGTCCGTGGCACGGGTCAGGCAATCCTCGTCCGCGAGGAAGCCGCTCGCGTGCTTCCGCTCCTTGTCCAGCGCTACCTTGGGGACGGATCATCGCAACTGGGCGACTGGCTGATGTCTCGGCTCGACAACGAGGTCGCGATCCGCGTCGAGAACCTCACGGTCACGAGCTGGGACTTCTCTGAGCGGATGGGGGCATCATGACCGAGTCGGGCTATACCAGCGCCATGCTGGTCGTGGCACAGGTCTTCGAGGTTATCGCCGCTGCCGTCCTGATGGTCGGCCTCGTCCTCGCCTTCGTGCTGTCGATCCGCGCCTACCGTCGCGATGCCGATGGGAAGGCCGCCTACCGAACTCTCAGACAGACCTTCGGTGGCGTGATCCTTCTCGGCCTGGAAATCCTCGTGGCCGGCGACCTGATCCGAACCGTCGCTGTCGAGCCGACCTTCGACAACGTCGTCGTTCTGGGACTGATCGTCCTGATCCGTACCTTCCTGAGCTTCAGCCTCGAGATCGAGATCGACGGGGTACCGCCGTGGCGGCGCGGTCTCGTCAGTGGCGTAACCGTCATCAAGAACGCCGCGCAACCGAGCCCCGGACAGTAGCCTTTCCCCATCTATTGGGGAGGCACCGTGAGCGACGACCAGAACACCCGGTCCCTCGAGGCGAACGTTCGTCGGGACTTCCGTCAGGCGATGTCCTACGGGGACTATCTCAGGCTCGATCTCGTACTTTCCGCGCAGCAGCCGCTCAGCGACCCGCCGCGCCACGACGAGATCTTGTTCATCATCCAGCACCAGACGTCCGAGCTGTGGCTCAAGCTCATGCTGCACGAACTCCGCGCAGTTCGCGAGCAGCTGCGGGCCGATGAGCTCTCTCCCGCGCTCAAGGGCCTGGCACGGATCAAGCACATCCAGCACACGCTCATCGAGCAGTGGGGAGTGCTCACCACCCTCACTCCCAGCGAATACGCGCAGTTCCGCAATTTCCTGCAGAGTTCATCAGGCTTCCAGTCCTGGCAGTACCGCGCCATCGAGTTCATCCTCGGGAACAAGAACCCCGAGATGCTGCAGGTCTTTGATCACGACCCCGAGATCCACGCCCTGCTGAAGGCCCTGTACGACGAGCCGACGCTGTATGACGAGTTTCTGCACTTCCTGTCCCGCCGCGGCCACGACATCCCGGACGACATCCTGAATCGCGATGTCCAGGTCTCGTGGCACCTGCATCCGTCGCTGGTGCCCGTCTTCCGTCGCGTGTACGAGGATGCGCAGCAGTTCTGGCAGGAGTACGAGGCCTGCGAGGAACTCGTCGACGTCGAGGAGAACTTCCAGCTGTGGCGCTTCCGTCATTTGAAGACGGTCGAGCGGATCATCGGCTCCAAGATGGGCAGCGGCGGCTCCAGCGGGGTGCCCTTCCTCCGGCGCGCCCTTGAACTGACCTTCTTCCCGGAGCTCTATGCAGTACGCACCGAGATCGGCGACTGAGCGCGCGGATTGGCCACGGCGCACCGGCTTCGCTAACGGACGAATCGGACGCGCGCTTGTAGCCTTGCGGGAATCGGGGCGGTAGGAGGAAGGGGCCGCGACTGTGCTTGCTGTGCGCCTCCGGTCTCTGCGTGACGGGGAGACGCTGGTCCGCGTGCTGGGCCCCGTCGGCTGGGTCGTCATCGTCGGTGGCGGACTGAGCGCGTTCTTCGCCGCTCCTGCAGACAGCAGCGAGGTCGACCAGCCGATCCTTGTCTTCACCCTTGCCCTGTTCTTCACCCTGCTGATGATCCGGATCGTCACCGCTGCCGTGATCTGGCCGAGTAGGCGCCTGGCGCTCATCGCCCTTGCCATCGGCATCCTGCTGTGGGCCGTCGGCTCCGCCATCCTCAACGCCGCCGTACCGGCCTCCGCGACGACCTTCCCCGCGCCGGGTGAGTTCTTCTTCCTCGCTTCGTATCTGGGGCTGGCCGCCTTCGTCGTGCTTGATGCGACGTCACGAAGCAGCCGCGCTGAGACGGCCTGGCTTGATGCCGCGATCGTCCTCGGCGGCACGGGGGCAATCGCCGGCGCTCTGCTGCTCAGCCCCTTCGCCAGCAACTTCCCCGAGGGTGGCATCACGCTCCTTGTGGCGGTGCTTTACCCGCTCATCGATCTGGTACTCGCCCTCGTCGTCGTCGGGCAGTGGGCGTTGTCGGCACGTCCGTGGTCCTGGCGGACCGCCTCCCTCATCGCGGGCTTTGTCCTCATGGCGGTCGCCGACTCCAGCCTCGTCCTCAACCTCTCGGAGGGCACGTACGCCTTCTCGATCTACCTCGACATGATGTGGGGCGCCGCGTTCATGCTGATCGCGGGTGCGGCCGTTGCGCCGCGTCCACCACAGGTCAGCATGGCGCGTCGACTGCCCGGTGGATTCCTCATCGCATCATTCGTCGCTGCGATCTTCCTGCTGCTCATTCGGCCGCAAGGGGTGCTCGGCTGGGCCATCGCGATCCCTGCCGCAGTCACGCTGCTCGCGACAGGCGCGCGACTTGCCGTGGCGCTGCGCGAGTCACGACAGGCGGCGGAAGCGTTCCAGTTGGCGCAGACCGATGACCTCACCGGGCTACCGAACCGGCGCGCCGTGCTGCGCGCCCTCGACGACGGGATCGCCGCACAGCGGCCCATGGGCTTGATGCTGCTGGATCTCGACGGCTTCAAGGAGGTCAACGACACGCTCGGCCACAGTGCCGGTGACACCCTGCTCGAGTTGATCGCCCTGCGCATGCGCGACTCCCTGCCGCAGGAGATCCAGCTCGCTCGCATCGGCGGCGACGAGTTCGCGATCCTCGTCCATGACGACGACGAGCTCGATCTGCTTGAGCGGGCGCAGTCCATCCGGCAGACCCTCCTCGCGCCCGCCAAGGTCGATGGCATGGATCTGGCAATGCACGCATCACTCGGGATCACGATCCGTGAGCCGGGTGACACCCGTGCCGCCGACCTGCTCCGTCGCGCCGACGTGGCGATGTATGAGGCAAAGGTCACCCGCTCGGGTGCCCAGCTCTACGACGCGCAGCGCGACGAGTTCTCCCGTCAGCGACTACGCATGGGTGAGGAGTTGCGACGCGCCCTGCAGAAGGGCCACGTCGTTGTCTGGTACCAGCCCAAGGTCGACGCCATGACGCAGATGGCGGTAGGCATGGAAGCGCTCGTTCGCTGGGAGCATCCGGAGCGCGGCATGATCCCGCCGATGGCCTTCCTGTCGGTAGCCCGGCGCTCCGGACTCATGCAGGAACTGTCCGAAGTCGTCGCCCGCAACGCTGTCTTAGATGCTCAGAAGTGGCAGCGAGCCGGCCTCGACCTCAATGTCGCGATCAACCTGGCACCGTCCGAATTGCTGAGCGGCAAACTACTGCCGCTGCTCTACGACTTCATCCAGAAGGCCGAGATCCCCTCGCACGTCATCACGGTCGAGGTCACCGAGGACACCTTCCTCGCCGATCCTGAGCGCGCCCGCGACATCCTGACCGAGGTCAGGCGCCA
>CAJAKT010000402.1 GCA_903940375.1 uncultured bacterium
ACCACGTCGTGGACCGTCACGGCACTGCGCACCGGCACCACGGACATCACCATCGTCACGAGCCCGCCCGGCAGCACGAACACGATGAACGACGAAGAGGTCGGCCAGTTGCACCTCATCGTCATGAGCAAGTAGGCCCGGACGCCGATCAGCCCGACGTGGGCAACCGCGTCAGGAGAGCCGGATCGCCCCAGCCGAGCGAGTTGTGCGCGGCCACTGCTACTGCCGTCGCCGTTCGCGCCTCGGGGTCGGTGATGGTGCAGGTCGTGGTCGTCGACGAGCACTCCCCCACCACCGTTCCGCCGCGGGCCAGATACGCATAGACCCGGTAGTCCGTGATCGCCAAGCCCTCGGAAACTGGCGGCGCGGCCCACGTCACAACGAGTCCGTTCTTGGTGAGTCGGGTGCTCACGCCAGTCGGCAGGCCAGGACGCCCGGGCACGATCGTCTGGCTGACGCGCTCCGACGGCACGCTGATCCCGACCGTGTTCTCCGCCGTGACATCGACGTACACGTACTGGTCAGTGGCGAGTCCGCCCATCGTGCAGGTTGTCGGAGTCGTTGCTGTCGACGACGTGTGGGGAGGGACCTTCACCGCGCACTGGCTCAGCACCGCTCCACCGGTGGCAGCGTCGTACGCACGTGCGACATACGAGTAGATGGGGTAGCCACCGTCATACGACGGCGCGTCCCAGCGCACGACCAGGCCAAGATCACGCGGGGCAA
Source organism: uncultured bacterium (assembly GCA_903940375.1). Taxonomy (GTDB): domain Bacteria; phylum Actinomycetota; class Actinomycetes; order S36-B12; family S36-B12; genus UBA10649. The sequence goes on from CAJAKT010000402.1 coordinate 727, forward strand.
GCTCGACCCGTTCCGGGGCAGGCGGCACGGCCGGGTTCGCCTCGAAAGGCACGCGGGCGCTGGACTGCCCCCACCCACTGGTGGTCTGCGCAGCGACTTCAACCCAGTAGGGCTCGAAGTCGTCGGCCACGGTGATCGTGCAGGTGAACTCCGAATCCACGGCGCTCGAGCGCACGGTGCACGTGTTCGTCAGGCGCCCGTCAACCGATCTGGACCAGGCCTGCACGCGATACAGGGTGATCGGCTGGCCGCCGTCGGATGCCGGCAGCTGCCAGGTCACCTTGATGCGGTGGTCGGCGGGGAAACCCTGGACGTCGCGCACCGGCAGCGCCTTGCCCTGCCGCACGCGCACCGCGGTGCGCGTCGGGGTCGAGGTGAGGCCGTAGTCGGTCAGCGCGCCCACTTCGAGGTAGTAGATGGCCCCCTGCGCCAGCCCATGGATCGAGCACCCGACTCTCTCGGTTGATCCCGAAGCAGCCTGATCCGCATTCGTGGGAGTCACCGGCAGAGTGCATGTCGAGGTGGCGATTCCGCCGGTCGGCGTCGTGAACGCCGACGCCAGATACGACGTGACGGGCACACCGCCATCCGACAGTGGCGGCCGCCAGCTCACGGCGATGGCCCGCGTCCGCGCAGAGCCCGCGACATCCGTCGGCGGGTCGGCCTCGTCGACGAGGAGCACCTTGATGCGGGGTGTCGATGCCGGGCTGTCGCCGGCCCCCGTACGGGCAATGACGGATACGTAGACCGGGGCACCGGTCAGCTTCGCGATGTCGCACTGGTCGCCGCCGGTGGTGCAGCTTCCGACGCTGGTGGTTCCGGTGAGGGACCGATAGGCCGTCGCAACATACGACTCGATCGGCAGGCCGCCGTCCGCCTCAGGAACCGTCCACTGCACGTGCACGTTGGATCCGATGCGAGCAGCCGTGACCGTGCGCGGAGTGGTCGGCGTGGTGGCAGGAATGATCGACAGCCGTGGTGATGACGGCACGCCCTCTGCTAGCGCGTTGATGGCGATGACGTCGATGTAGTAGGTCGCCCCATTCGGCAGCGGCCCGAGTTCGCACTTCCCCGCGCTGAGGGTGAGCGGCTCGCAGCTGGCGATGGCATCACCACCCACCAGATCGCGATAGGCGCGGGCCGAGTACCGCGTGACCACGCTGCCACCATTCGACAACGGCGTGCTCCACGACACGA